>NZ_JACJDW010000041.1:0-30046 GCF_014163745.1 Pseudoalteromonas sp. SR44-2
CAAGTGTTGCTTGCAGTGCTTGTTCTATATTCACAAAAAATCCGTAGTTAGTTTCCTAACTACGGATTTTGCATGATCGCTTGGATCGGTCAACCGGTCATTTTCTTAACTGATCGGCATTAGCCATTAGGCTCCTTTTTCGGTGTAAGTAATATTTTTACACGTCTAGATTAACTACGCGTAGAGCGTTAGTTTCGATAAACTCTCTACGAGGCTCTACTTGATCACCCATTAGAGTGGCAAATAATTGATCTGCGCCAACAGCATCTTCAATTGTTACTTGTAACATACGACGAGCACTAGGATCCATTGTTGTTTCCCAAAGCTGGCTTGGGTTCATTTCACCCAGTCCTTTATAGCGTTGAATGTAGATCCCGCGCTTAGATTCTGTGATCAACCATTCCAAAGCATCCACAAAGTTATCAACAGGTTTTGTTTTCTCACCACGTTGAATATAAGCACCTTCTTTTAGGATGTTTGCAATGTTAGTACCAGTCACAGCAATGCGTTGGTAGTCACGTGATGCAATAAAGTCATAATGAAGTACATGTGCTTTATCAACACCGTGCTGACGAATATTCACAACCGGGTAATACATATTACGCTCAGCGTCAAACTCTGTACCCGCATGGAAAATAGTTGCATCTTCATCACGTGCAATTAGGTCATCAACTAACTCTTTTGTCCAAGCAATTACTTTAGCTTCGTCAGAAAGGTCATCAGTTTTCAACTCTGTTTGGTAGATTAAGCGCTCCATTACCGTGTTAGGATATTTACGCTTTAAACGCTCAATAACTTTAACTGTATTTTGGTAATCGTGAACGACTTTCTCTAGCGCTTCACCTTCTAGCGCAGGAGCATCTGCACTTGGATATAAAGCAGCATTATTAAGCGCAAGCGACGTTAAGTATTCTACTAATGCAGGATCATCTTTAATATAACGCTCTTGCTTACCTTTTTTCACTTTATAAAGTGGTGGTTGAGCAATATAAATATAACCGCGTTCTACAATTTCAGGCATTTGACGATAGAAGAATGTTAGTAGTAACGTACGAATGTGAGAACCATCCACGTCCGCATCGGTCATGATGATGATACGGTGATAACGTAATTTCTCAGGGTTATATTCGTCACGACCAATACCACACCCTAATGCAGTAATTAGTGTTGCTACTTCTTGCGAAGATAACATTTTATCAAAACGTGCTTTTTCTACGTTTAATATTTTACCTTTAAGCGGAAGAATAGCTTGGTTTTTACGGTTACGTCCCTGCTTGGCTGATCCGCCAGCAGAGTCCCCTTCCACTATATATAGTTCAGATTGGGCTGGGTCTTTTTCTTGGCAATCAGCTAGCTTACCTGGTAAGCCTGCTAAGTCCATTGCACCTTTACGTCGTGTCATTTCACGGGCTTTACGCGCCGCTTCACGAGCACGTGAGGCATCAATAATCTTACCTACAACAATTTTGGCATCAGTTGGGTTTTCTAGTAAAAACTCAGTGAATTTTTCAGCCATTGCTTGTTCAACCGCAGATTTAACTTCACTTGATACTAGCTTGTCTTTAGTTTGTGATGAGAACTTAGGATCAGGAACTTTAACACTAACAACAGCCGTTAAGCCTTCACGGGCATCATCACCGGTAGCATTGCTGGTTGTTTTAGCTTTTTTGTTAAACCCTTCTTTTTCCATGTAGTTATTAAGTGTACGTGTTAGCGCTGATCTAAAACCGGCTAAGTGAGTACCACCATCACGTTGTGGAATATTATTTGTGAAACAGTAAATGTTTTCTTGGTATGCATCATTCCACTGCATTGATACTTCAACACTAATACCATCTTCTTCACGTTCGTGAGTAAAATGGAACACACCTTTATGTATAGGTGTTTTATTGCGGTTTAAGTACTCTACGAAAGCTTGAATACCGCCTTCATATTTAAAGTGGTCAGATTTATTTTCTTCACGCTCATCATTTAAGATGATGCTCACACCTGAGTTTAGGAATGAAAGCTCGCGTAAACGCTTAGCTAAAATGTCGTAATGAAAATCTAAATTTGTGAATGTTTCAGCGCTTGGCCAAAAACGTAATTCTGTACCTGTTGTTTCTGAGTCACCAATTACAGCTAAAGGTGCATCTGGAACACCCATAGTATAAAACTGCTCATGAAGCTTTCCTTCACGACGAACAGTCAGTTTTAGTTTTTCTGAAAGTGCATTTACAACAGAAACACCAACACCGTGTAAGCCACCTGATACTTTATAAGAGTTATCATCAAACTTACCACCGGCATGAAGTACCGTCATAATAACTTCGGCTGCAGATACGCCTTCTTCTTCATGGATAGAAGTTGGGATACCACGACCGTTATCTCGAACTGAGACAGAACCGTCTAAGTGAATCGTTACATAAATATCATCACAATGACCTGCTAAGGCTTCATCGATCGAGTTATCAACGACCTCAAACACCATGTGGTGTAAGCCTGTGCCATCATCGGTGTCCCCAATATACATTCCAGGACGCTTTCTTACTGCGTCTAATCCTTTAAGTACTTTAATACTCGACGAGTCATAATTCTCAGACATGGTTAATCCCACTTATCTTGTTATTAGGTTGCCATGTTTCACGTGGAACATTTGTAGTTCTCGTTGCATGGGTTCCACCACAGCAGAAATACTTTCAGATAAAATTGAAGAGATAAAAATTTGAGAACTGCAGTGAGCAAGTAATTGTCCCACTTTCTCTTTTGTATCTTCGCCTAGTTCTGAAGGTAGATCATCTATTAGCAATATAGATTGCTTATCTGTCTCTGACTCAATTAAGCTATTTTGCGTAACTTTCAACGCATACAATAATAGCTTTAATTGACCGCGTGAGAATGTATTCTCCACACTGTTGCCAGCGACACTAAAACTAAAATCGGCCTTATGAGGGCCTTTACTTGTAAACCCTTGGCGAGCATCTCGCTCAAAGTTTTGCTCTAACGCATCTGCAAGAGATTCAGTCTCTTTCCAGCCTGCGCTAAAGGTCATTTCTAAATCACGTACAAGCGTTAATTCTGCACACATTTTATCAAAAAATTGCTGCTTAAACCTACTTATATACGCCAATCTTAATTTATTTATTTCTTCAGCCAGTCTAACAAATTCTTTGTCCCAAAACTTAATTTGGTCAAAATAATTCTTGGGCTTAGTTTTTAACAATGCATTACGTTGTTTAAGTACTTTATTAAATGATTGCCACAAAAAAAAGAACTCATGTTCCACGTGGAACAAACCTAAATCTAAAAACTTTCTGCGCTCTTTAGGTCCACCAAAAAACAAAGAATAACTCTCTGGTGTAATAATTTGTACAGGCATAAGTTGAGCGAGTTCTGATATCTTACGGCTCGCCTTACCTTGAATTTTTAAATTGGTCTCACCCGTTTGCGTTTTACTAATACCAATTGGAATTGATAAATCGTGTATTGTTTTACGCCCGTGAATTACAAATTGCTCTTGCTGGTGCGCAATAATACTTTTGTGTTTTGGAGTACGAAAAGATTTGCCATGAGAAAGGTAATATATAGCCTCTAAAAGGCTGGTTTTTCCGCTGCCATTTTCACCATAAATTATATTAACGCCGTTGACTGGTTCTAGCGTCAGCGCCTCAATATTACGAAAATATTTGAGGCTCAAATGACTTAAGCTCATTATGTATTTATAGTCTTATAAACGCATAGGCATAACAACGTACATTGCTTCTTCATCGCCTGCACCTTCAATTAATGCACTGCTGTTTGAGTCGGCTAATGTAAATAGTACGTCTTCTGTTTTTAATGTGTTTAGTACATCTAATACGTAAGACACGTTGAATCCTATTTCTAGGTCCGCGCCTTCGTAACTTACTTCAACAACTTCTTCAGCTTGTTCTTGCTCTGGGTTATTGGCAGTAATTTTTAATAAACCGTTTGATAGGTTTAAGCGTACACCACGAAATTTTTCATTCGATAAAATAGACACTCGTTGAAACGCATTTCGTAACCATTCTCGGTTAGCTGTAATTACTTTGTCACCACCACGTGGTAATACACGACGGTAATCAGGAAAGCGTCCATCAACTAGCTTACTTGTAAATGTAAACTCAATATCAATAATACGGATATGGTTAGCACCAAACTGAATTGTTACCAATTCATCGTCAGCTACCATAAGGCGCATAATTTCTTGCACACCTTTGCGAGGTATAATTAATTGACGTTGAGTGTTAAGCGATTGCGTTAATTGCTTTTGTGCAATAGCTAAACGGTGACCATCTGTTGCTACTGTTTTTATGTCTGTATTATCTACTTCAAAAGACATACCGTTTAAGTAATAACGTACGTCTTGATTCGCCATCGAAAAATGCGTGCTTTCAAGTAACTTACGAAGCTCTAAACGAGTTAGTTGAAATTCAACCTCACCATCCCACTGCTCTAAATTAGGAAAATCATCAGCTGATAAAGTCGTTAATGAAAAACGGCTTTTACCACTGGTTAAAAGTAATTGGTGCTCTTGCAAGCTTAAAGTAATGTCTGAACCGTCTGGTAGACTTTTACAAATATCGAGTAACTTTTTAGCGGGTAACGTTAGTTTTGTATCGGCAATATCATCACCTACAAATACGCCAGAAACTAATTCAATTTCAAGGTCAGTACCCGTCATTGAAAGTTGTCCGTTTTCTACCACTAACAAAACGTTAGATAAGATTGGTAGCGTGTGTTTGCGCTCTATTGCACCCGACACTTGCACCAATGGCTTTAAAAATTGTTGTCTTGATATTGTTATTTGCATAATAAAGTCAGCCCTAAGATGACAATGTTCTTATTAAGTTTTGGTAATCTTCTTTAATTTCGTGGCTTTCGTCACGTAGTGATTTTATCTTACGACATGCGTGTAATACGGTCGTGTGATCGCGTCCACCAAATGCGTCACCAATCTCAGGTAAGCTGTGATTAGTTAATTCTTTAGATAATGCCATGGCAACTTGGCGTGGCCTTGCTATAGAGCGGCTGCGGCGCTTAGACAATAGATCTGACACTCGAATTCGGTAGTACTCAGCAACGGTGCGCTGAATATTATCTATCGTAACCAGCTTATCTTGCAAGGCAAGTAAATCGCGTAGTGCTTCTTTTACAAAATCAATCGAAATTGGACGACCTGTAAAATTAGCATTAGCAATTACACGGTTAAGTGCGCCTTCTAGTTCACGTACATTTGAACGTAATTTTTTGGCGATAAAAAAGGCAACTTCATGTGGTAAGTTAATCTTACTTTGCTGTGCTTTTTTCATCAAAATAGCAACGCGAGTTTCAAGCTCTGGTGGCTCAATCGCGATTGTTAATCCCCAACCAAAACGTGATTTAAGACGGTCTTCGACCCCTTCAATCTCTTTTGGATAACGGTCAGAGGTTAAAATAATTTGTTGGTTGCCTTCAAGCAATGCATTAAAGGTATGAAAAAACTCTTCTTGTGAACGCTCTTTATTAGCAAAAAATTGAATATCATCAATCATTAATGCGTCAACACTGCGGTAATAGCGCTTAAATTCTTCTATCGCATTATTTTGCAGTGCCTTTACCATATCTTGAACAAAGCGTTCTGAATGCATGTAAACAATTTTAGCATCTGGCTTGTTTGCCATAATGCCGTTACCTACTGCATGTAATAAGTGAGTTTTACCTAAACCAGTACCACCGTAAATAAATACAGGGTTAAAAGCAGAGCCAGGATTATCGGCAACTTGAGTGGCCGCTGCTTTTGCTAATTGGTTTGACTTACCCTCAACAAAGCTGTCAAAGGTATAGTTTTCTTTAATGTTAGATTTGTAACCTGACTTAGGTGCAGGTTCAACAACAGGCTTTTGCTCACGAGGCTGTTGTTTTGTAGAAGCTTGTGGTGCTGATTGTGTTTCTATAACCGGTGCAGCTTGTGCATTTAATAAAGGCTTACTACCTACATCAAAACGTAGCTTTGGTGCTTCAACACCACAAATTTCTACTAATAATTCGTTAATTCTATTTAGGTACTTTTCTCTTACCCAATCAAGCACAAAGCGATTAGGTGCATAAATCGTCAAGGTATCTTCGGTACTTTCTGCTTGTAGTGGTCTTACCCACATACTGAATTGCTGCGAAGGCAGCTCATCTTGCAATACATATAAACAACTTTGCCAAACCGACAGATACACAGTTAAACTCCCAGAGATATAATTTTTATTCCCGCACATCATTAATGATTATAAATCATGCATTTATTGCGTTCAAATGGTCCAATAAGCGACCCAAGACCGCGTATTATGAAGGCACTTTATCCACAAGTAAAAGATTGATTTTTATAAAATTGTTGATATCGATGTATAAAACCATTAACAACCTGATTTAAAACAGTTTTTATTTTAGAACCGAAGAGGAGATCATAACAAAATAACACCAAGATCGCGAACCAAATTTACGATCCAATTTTCTTTTCCCCCGCTTTTATTCACTTTTTATACAGGGGCTGTGGAAAACTTCTTATTTATGATGATCCTATCAGATCGCCCTACACGATCTCTTTATGGACCATAAGTAGGCTATATACTGCGAACGTAATTATGATTGACTTTACGTTACTTACTCTATAATATCTCGCGCTCGCAATGGCACCTATGCCAGGATCGCGACCTGTATAGGATGTTTTAACTTTAACCGATCGGATGAGATTGTTATGAAAAGAACTTTTCAACCTAGCGTTTTAAAACGCAAACGTGCACACGGCTTCCGTGCTCGCATGGCAACTGTAAATGGCCGTAAAGTATTAGCACGTCGCCGCGCTAAAGGCCGCAAAGTTCTTTCTGCTTAATTTATAAGTGGAAGACTTTAGCTTTGGCAGGGAGTTACGTCTGTTAACTCCCTCGCATTACTCTCGCATATTTAATGAACCCGCTCGGGCTGCAACTCCTTTCTTTACTCTATTAGCTAAACCAAATGACCAAGAAAAACCTCGGCTAGGTCTTACTGTTGCTAAAAAACGCGTAAAAAAGGCATGCCAACGAAACCGTATTAAACGTCTCGCTCGCGAAAGTTTTCGTTTAAATCAACACAGCATCGATAATATTGATATTGTGCTTATGGTGAAAAGTGGTATTGATGAACAGTCTAATGAAGAATTAACCAAACAACTTACTAAATTATGGCGAAAAATTAACGAACGCTGTAAACCAGGTGCACCTAAACCGCCACCTTTTAAGAAACGCCCAAACAAATCAGCTAAATCTAATAAACAAACCTAATTGCAATAGAATTGCAGGGTTAATTAATGTATCTTTAGCTCACCTTTTAATCATGCATTTAAAATTTCTAATTGAGTCTTTAAATACATGATATCTATCTCACTAAACTTAAGTAGGGGCATAAACATCATGAGGTTAATTAAACCACTTGTTGCTTTTCCTAAGATTTGTTTAGTGTTATTTATCCGCGGTTATCAAAAGTGGATTAGCCCGCTGTTAGGTCCGCATTGTCGTTTTAATCCAAGCTGCTCACATTATGCAATTCAAGCAATTAATTTGCATGGATTTATAAAAGGTAGTTGGTTAGCTTTAAAACGCATATTAAAATGCCATCCTTTACATTCAGGTGGAGACGACCCCGTACCTGAAAAATTAACCCATATTAACCACCAACACGAGAAATAAGAGCTGTTATGGAATCGCAACGCACGTTTTTATTAATTGGCCTAATGCTAGTGTCGTTTTTATTGTTCCAAGAATGGGATAATGATTACAACAAGCCTAAAGCCGATCCAAGTGCCACAACACAAACACTACAAGCAAATTCACCAGAGTCGGATGATTATATTCCTTCATCGTCAGATTCAGGTTTACCCACTTCAACAACTTTAGCTAAACGTTCAGTTATTGAAATCACAACTGACGTTTTTAAAGTTAAAATTGACACCAAAGGCGGTGACATTGTTGAAACAGACCTTCTTCAATACGAAGAAACTAAAGGAAGTGACACTCCTTATATGCTTCTTGGTCAGCTTGATAGTGGCAAACAATACTTTTCACAAAGTGGCTTAATTGGCTTAAATGGCCCTGATGCATCAGCTAATGGTCGCCCTACTTATAGTACCGAACAAAAATCATATACCTTAACGAGTGATGAGCTTCGCGTTCCACTTCAGTTTACTGATAGTAATGGTGTTAGTTTTACTAAAACGTATGTATTCAAAAAAGGTCAGTATGACGTAGGCTTAGAATACAAAGTTAACAACACTACCAGCGCACCTCTTCAAGTACAGCTATACACGCAAATTAAGCGTACCGTACAAGAAAAAGGTAGCATGGTTGATCAAAACTATTTAGGTGCTGCATACGGTACTGACGAAGAACCATACGAAAAGTATAGTTTTTCGGATATGGCTGGTAAAAACCTAAACAAAAACACGCAAGGTGGTTATGTTGCATTTATACAACATTACTTTGTAAGTGCTTGGGTTCCAATGCAGGATCAAACAAATACAATTTATAGCTTAATTACAAAAAGTAATGCCGCTATTATTGGTGCTAAAGATCCCGCTGTAAATATTCAAGCTGGTAGTGAGCAAACACTAACTGCTACTTATTATATGGGCCCGAAAGAGTCAGATATTCTTGAAGCGATTCATCCAGACTTAGACTTAACTGTAGATTACGGTTGGTTATGGTTTATTTCGCAACCTTTATTTGTATTGCTAAAATGGCTACATAGCATTTTAGGTAACTGGGGTGTAGCAATTATTGCCATCACTATTATCGTTAAATCGTTAATGTACCCACTTACTAAAGCGCAATACACTTCAATGGCAAAAATGCGTGCCCTACAGCCTAAAATGGCAGCTCTTAAAGAAAAGTTTGGTGATGACCGTCAAAAGTTCGGCCAAGCAACTATGGAAATGTACAAAAAAGAAAAAGTTAACCCAATGGGTGGCTGTTTCCCTATTTTGCTACAAATGCCAATTTTCTTAGCCTTGTTCTACGTATTCTTAGAGTCTACTGAACTTCGCCATGCTGAATTTATTTTTTGGTTAACTGACCTTTCTGCACAAGACCCGTACTACGTATTACCAATCTTGTTTGGTGCGAGTATGTTTGTGACGCAAAAACTACAGCCTATGACGGTAACTGATCCAATGCAGCAAAAAATGATGACCTTTATGCCGGTTATCTTCTCTGTATTCTTCTTATGGTTCCCATCGGGTTTAGTTCTTTACTGGTTAGTGTCTAACCTTATTTCTATTGTCCAGATGTTAATCATCTACCGTGGCATGGAAAAGAAAGGAATTAAAGTGAGAGGCTAGCGCCTATACCCAAGCCACATCAAGATGCAAAATTCAGCGTTTCACAGGGGCTTAAGATCAAGGCGTTACTTTGCAAGAATGGCAGTCCCTTTTAAAAAGTAACAACGATGAAATTAAGTACCTGTGAAACGCCCAAAGGGTTGGTTTAAAAGCGATTTATACTGCGTTATTGATTTTAACAATAGAACCACTATTATTCTCAATCAATGCCTTGCCTAAATAGCTTTTAACTCCAACTGAAACTCGCATCTTGAGATGGCTTGGGTATATTACTTATATAAAGGCGACTTCGGTCGCCTTTTTTATTGCCTGTTTTTCACCAGAGTATTCGCGAGTGTTTATTTCATAGGTTACAATACCGCCATAAAGTTACTCATCGTTGGCAAATTAATAGCATGATCAATCAAGATACAATTGCAGCACAAGCAACAGCGCCTGGACGTGGTGGTGTTGGTATTATTCGCGTTTCAGGCAACCTTGCTAAAAGTGTCGCCGAAAAAGTAGTAGGTAAAATTCCTAAAGTTCGTTACGCCGATTACGTACCATTTAAAAGCCTTGCTGGCGAGCAACTTGACCAAGGTATTGCCATTTACTTTGCAGGTCCTAACTCATTTACTGGTGAAGACGTACTTGAATTACAAGGCCACGGCGGTCCTGTAGTACTTGATATGCTACTTAAAGAAATTAGTAAAATAGAGGGCGTTCGTTTAGCAAAGCCTGGTGAGTTTTCTGAGCGTGCATTTATGAACGATAAGCTTGATTTAACACAAGCAGAAGCCATCGCCGACTTAATTAATGCAACGAGCGAGCAAGCCGCTAAAAGCGCCCTGCAATCGCTACAAGGTGAATTTTCTAAGCACATAGAAACGCTTGTAGAAAAAGTAATTCACTTACGTATGTATGTAGAAGCCGCAATTGATTTTCCAGATGAAGAAATTGATTTTTTATCAGACGGTAAGGTATCAGGCGACTTAGACACCATCATTACCCAGCTTAATACCGTAACCAACCAAGCCAAGCAAGGCAGCATCATGCGCGAAGGTATGCGTGTTGTTATTGCTGGTCGCCCAAATGCCGGTAAATCAAGCCTACTAAACGCCCTAGCCGGTCGTGAAGCTGCAATCGTAACAGAAATAGCCGGTACCACTCGCGACGTACTACGAGAGCATATACATATAGATGGTATGCCACTGCATATTATAGATACCGCAGGCCTACGAGAGAGCCCTGACCGCGTAGAACAAATAGGTATTGAACGGGCGTGGGATGAAATAAACCAAGCCGATCGCGTTTTATTTATGCTTGATGGCACTGACACTATAGATACTGACCCGCATAAAATTTGGCCTGAATTTATGGCCAAATTACCAGAAGGTATGGGGGTTACGGTCATCAGAAATAAAGCTGATTTATCGGGTGATATAGTCGGAATGGAGCAAGAGCAACAATACCCGGTCATCAGCTTAAGTGCTAAAAATGCTGACGGTATTGAACTTGTTCGCGAGCATTTAAAAGCCTGTATAGGCTTTCAAGGCGCAACAGAGGGTGGCTTTATGGCGCGCCGTCGTCATTTGGATGCGCTAGAGAGTGCTGCGTATCATTTAGAAACAGGTAAAACACAATTAGAAATGCACATTGCTGGTGAAATATTGGCTGAAGAACTACGTTTAACACAGCAGTATTTAAACGAAATAACCGGTGAATTTACCTCAGACGACTTACTTGGCAAAATATTTAGCTCATTTTGTATTGGTAAATAAGCACCTTATTACAGATATATGTTTATTATAAGAGCACTTAGGTGCTCTTTTTTTATGTAAAATATTCGCTATAAAATATTTATATGTACCGTCAATCCCAGCCAGATCATGTAGATTAGACAGTGAAAAGAGCCTTTAAGTAAGGTATTAATAGCGCAAGTAACACCCATTTTAAGGTCAAAACCGATACATATTTCAAACAAAAATACGTTTTAAAATCGTTATCCTCCACACAAAAGTTAGTTATAAATAGCTTTTTTATAATTACCTAGCTCATAAAAACTAATGTTATTTGCTCAATTTAAGAGCTAAAACGTGACGATAAACACTCTAAATAATCAACTTTATACAACATATGGACAGACGATCACTGCGGCTTTTTAATAAAAATGACTCGAGATTTGAGTGCATCAAACTTTTGATCTACTAATCCACCAGCAAAATACATAAAAAAAGCAGCTATAAATACGCATTAAATTAAATACATTGAGATCACTTATCCACAAAACCTAATTTTTAGCTCAAATAAATAGTAAATTGAGCCACCTCGCAGAGAAAAACCTAATGATCTATTAAAAATTATCTGTTTATAAGCTTATTTTTAATTAATTTCGTTAGATCAGCCCAATTAGATCATTTAATAAAATTATTTTCGATCTAAATTTAAGGTTATCAACAACCTTTATATCCACATTATGATCACCTTGTGCTTTTTATGCCTAGATTTATAATTAAGTCTTTCACTAAATAGTAATATCAATAACTTAGCGATTATTAAACAACCTAAAAGGAGTGTTTAAACAGAGCTTTCCCCACTGTTATCAACAACTTGATCAGAAGATTACATTTAAAGATATTTTGTTAACTCCTATAATATCAATAACTTAGGGAGCCGCTTTCAAATAAGAATAAAATTAGCACAAAAATAGTTATACAAAAAAGCACTCTTAACTTTACTGTTACTCACACTCAGTTATCATAGGCAGCAATTAAAACCAATGTGATCACTAATATTCATGAGTTCAGTAAATCTTATTGTTGGCAGCCAAATGGGATCAGCCGAGTATGTTGCAGAGCAACTAAGCGACGCGCTTAATAACCTTGGTATTACTACACAACTACATGATCAACCTGAATTTAGCGATATTGATCAGCAAAATACCATTTGGTTAATTTGCACATCTACTTATGGTGCAGGTGATTATCCTGAAAACTTTATTAGCTTTGTTGAAGATGTGACTCAAGCTAATGATTTATCGGAATTAAAATACTCAGTAATCGCTTTAGGTGATACCAGTTATGACACTTACAACCAAGCTGGACGTAATATAGATGCCTTATTATCTCAAAAAGGCGCTATAAAAGTAGCAGAACGCTTAGAGCTTAATATTCTCGATGAAGCACTACCAGAAGACACAGCATTAGCATGGTTAGACTTTTGGATAACCAAAACAGGCTTAAAATAGATAGATCAAGTAAAAAGTTATATATAAAGTTACTCACAATTTACTAATAATTTAATAGATTTTGTGGATAAAGATTGAATAAACTGCTTTTTAAAGCATGCTTATCCATGGGATAAGATCCAACTGATTCAGCCCTGTGCATAAGGTGCCTTTTTGATCAGAGCTTATTTGCTGGATGATCCGATCATATTAACACCTTTAGATCTGATCTAATTTCATGTTTTAAATGAAGATCTAAACCTTATCAACAGAAAAGCTGATCAGTAGTAGTAATAGTAATAAAAGATCTCTTTAAAAGATCCTTTATATTATTAGAGATCACATACTTAGATCTTGCTCTTTGTTTAATCATTTATCTTCTGCCAATTTCTAGGTAGAATACGCTCCCTTTTGAAGTTTACCGGTTTGATTTAAGTAGGATCCCATTAATGATTTTTCACGAAAATTTTGACGTTATCGTAGTAGGTGGTGGACATGCTGGCACTGAAGCCGCATTAGCAGCTGCCCGTATGGGGATGAATACCCTGCTACTGACTCACAATATGGATACCCTTGGTCAAATGTCTTGTAACCCAGCGATTGGTGGGATTGGCAAAGGTCATTTGGTAAAAGAAATTGATGCGCTTGGCGGTGCAATGGCACAGGCCATTGACAAAGGCGGGATCCAATTTCGCACACTAAACTCTTCAAAAGGACCTGCTGTTCGTGCAACTCGAGCACAAGCAGATCGCGCTTTGTACAAAGCAGCTATTCAAACAACATTACAAAATCAAGATAACCTTAAGATTTTTCAACAATCATGTGATGATCTTATTGTTGAAAACGATCGTGTTACTGGCGTAGTAACTCAAATGGGTTTACGTTTTAGTGCTCCAAGTGTTGTTTTAACCGTGGGTACCTTTTTAGGCGGCCAAATACACATTGGTTTAGAAAATTACAAAGGCGGTCGTGCTGGTGATCCACCATCAATTGCATTGGCTGAACGTTTACGCGAACACCCTTTTAGAGTGGATCGCTTAAAAACAGGTACTCCGCCACGTATTGATGCACGTACTGTTGATTTTACAAAGATGGAAGCACAGCCTGGTGATATGCCAACACCTGTATTTTCATTTATGGGTAAACAATCAGATCACCCACAACAAATACCGTGTTACATCACTTACACAAACGAAAAAACACATGATGTTATTCGTAAAAACCTACATCGCTCACCTATGTACTCAGGTGTTATTGAAGGTATTGGTCCACGTTACTGCCCATCAATTGAAGATAAAATTGTACGTTTTGCGGATAAAGATAAGCACCAAATATTTGTTGAACCTGAAGGCTTAACATCATACGAATTATATCCAAATGGTATTTCTACTAGTTTACCGTTTGATGTACAACTTGAGATTGTGCAATCTATTTCTGGTTTTGAAAATGCACATATTTGTCGACCAGGCTATGCAATAGAATATGACTACTTTGATCCACGCGATTTAAAGCAGTCTTTAGAAACAAAATTTATCGAAGGCTTATTTTTCGCGGGTCAAATTAACGGGACTACCGGTTATGAAGAAGCGGGTGCACAAGGCTTAATTGCAGGTATGAATGCTGCATTAAAAGTGCAAGGTAAAGATTCTTGGACGCCACGTCGCGATGAAGCTTACGTCGGCGTATTAATTGACGACTTAGCAACACTAGGTACGAAAGAACCGTACCGGATGTTTACTAGCCGTGCCGAATACCGTTTACTACTTCGTGAAGATAATGCAGATATTCGCTTAACTGAAAAAGGCCGTGAGCTGGGTTTAGTTAATGACGAACGTTGGCAGGCATTTAACGAAAAAATGGAAGTAATTGAGAAAGAAAAACAACGCATTAAAGATACGTGGATTCATAAAGATCACGTCGTTGTTGATCAAGTAAATGCATTACTAAAAACACCATTAACTCGTGAAGCAAGTTTAGAAGAATTACTCCGTCGTCCAGAGATTCGTTATAACGATCTTATGGCTATTGACGGTTTAGGATCTGAATTTACAAACGTAGCAGCACTTGAACAAGTTGAGATCCATACTAAGTACGCAGGCTATATTGCGCGTCAACAAGATGAGATCAATAAGCAGCTTCGTCATGAGCAAACAATTTTACCAAAAGAGTTTGATTACAAAACTGTATCAGGTTTATCAAATGAGGTTGTTGCTAAGCTTATTGAGTCACGTCCAGACACTATTGGCCAAGCATCGCGTATTTCTGGTATCACCCCAGCGGCGATTTCGCTATTATTAGTGTATCTGAAGAAGCAAGGCTTATTACGCAAATCTGCGTAACGATAAGGGTACATAGTGTTACAGCAACAATTAACTACATTGTTAGCGCAAACTGATATTGCGCTAACAGAAAAACAACAGCAACAGCTAGTTCGTTACGTCGAGTTATTAGATAAGTGGAATAAAGCTTATAATTTAACTTCGGTACGCTTACCTGAAGAAATGATGATTAAGCATATTATGGATAGTTTAGTTGTTGCACCTCACTTACCCGGTCATCATTATATTGATGTTGGCACAGGGCCTGGCCTTCCGGGCATTGTATTGGCGATTGCATTACCTAACACACAATTTGTGTTACTAGATAGTCTAGGTAAACGCGTTCGCTTTTTAATGCATGTTAAACATGAGCTTGGCCTTGATAACGTAACACCTGTTCAGTCAAGAGTTGAAGAATATCAGCCAAGTGTTAAATTAGATGGCGTACTCAGTCGTGCATTTGCTTCATTACAAGATATGGTTGACTGGTGTTCGCACTTAATTGATCATTCGGGTAAATTTATAGCGCTTAAAGGTGTATACCCTGGTGAAGAGCTAGAGTCATTACCTACTGGCGTTAAGTTTGAGCAAAAAATTGCATTAGAAGTACCTAAGTTAGATGCACAACGACATTTAATTATTCTTTCTAAAGACTAGGGATCAGAGACACCGTGGCAAAAGTCATCGCATTAGCAAATCAAAAAGGTGGAGTGGGTAAAACTACAACCGCTGTAAACCTCGCTGCATCTATGGCTGCAACGAAACGTAAAGTGCTGTTAATTGATCTCGATCCGCAAGGTAATGCGACTATGGGTAGTGGCGTAGATAAATATGGCGACGTGCCAACTATTTACGACTTACTTATTGAAGATAAGCCTATAGAAGACGTTATTATCAAAGAAACGTCTGGTGAATACCATATGATTGCTGCAAACGGTGATGTTACCGCTGCAGAAGTTAAACTTATGGAATTATTTGCCCGTGAAGTGCGTTTACGCAACGCACTTGAAAAAATTCAGGACCAGTATGAATTTATTTTTATCGACTGTCCGCCCTCTCTAAATATGTTAACTGTTAACGCAATGGCCGCAGCTGATTCTATTTTAGTGCCAATGCAGTGTGAGTATTATGCACTTGAAGGATTAACCGCATTAATGGATACGATTACGCAACTTGCTAAGTTAGTAAACCCTAGCTTACAAATTGAAGGCATACTTCGTACTATGTACGATCCGCGTAATCGTTTAGCAAATGACGTATCAGAACAATTAAAACAACATTTTGGCGACAAAGTATACCGTACGGTGATCCCGCGTAATGTTCGTTTAGCAGAAGCACCTAGTTTTGGTACACCTGCTATGTATTATGACCGGGCATCAAGTGGCGCTAAAGCATATTTAGCGCTTGCTGGTGAAATGTTACGTAGAAAAGAAAAAACAGCGTCCGTTGTCGCCTAACTTTGAGGTAAAAAAATAACATGTCTGCTAAAAAACGAGGTTTAGGCCGAGGACTCGATGCACTTTTAAGTTCGTCAAAGCCTGCACCAAGCGTAAGCAAGGAACAAGACACATCAAACGTGACTGAAGCTGTAAAAAATGCGGCTGAGCCAACTAACAGTGAATTACAAAAACTCCCAATCGAGTTTTTACACTCTGGTAAATATCAACCTCGTAAAGACATGTCCGAAGAGGCACTAGAAGAGCTTGCTAGTTCTATTCGCTCACAAGGTATTATTCAACCTATAGTCGTGCGCCCTATTGCACAAAATAGTTTTGAAATTATCGCCGGTGAGCGTCGTTGGCGTGCAGCGCAAATAGCTAAGCTTGAAACAGTACCTTGTATTATAAAAGACGTACCAGATGAAGCCGCAGTTGCTATTGCGCTAATAGAAAATATTCAGCGTGAAGACTTAAATGCCATGGAAGAAGCGGTTGCGTTAAATCGTTTACTTAATGAGTTTGAATTAACACATCAACAAGTAGCAGATGCAGTTGGTAAATCACGTACTACAGTAACTAACTTACTCCGTTTAAATAATCTAAACTGTGATGTAAAAATACTGTTAGAACATGGCGATATTGAAATGGGGCATGCTCGTTGTTTATTAGCCCTTGAGGGAGAAGCACAATCAGATGCTGCTCGTTTAGCTGTGGCTAAAGCACTAACCGTTCGTGAAACCGAAAAGTTAGTTCGTTCAATTTTAGAACCAGTGCCAGCTAAAGAAATAGCTGAAAAAGATCCAGATGTTAAACAGTTAGAGCAACAACTCGCTGAAAACCTAGGTGCCAAAGTAGAAATAAATTACAACAAAAAAGGCAAAGGTAAGCTTGTTATTTCTTATACAAATTTGGACGAACTTGACGGCATTTTAAATCGCATTAACCAAGACAATACCCACCATTAGTTTTCTACATGTCTAAAAAGGGACATTTGTAGCTATTTCGTGTTACAAAGCGTCTACTCAAGTTGCAAAACTGGCAGGATTAAGTATAATTTCGCCAGTTTTCACACCCTAACAATTAGAACGCAATAAAGGTTAACTAAACGTGACTGACAAGTTAGCGAGTCCATATCGACTTGCCGTATTAAAGTTAATTTGCCTTCAGGGTGTTGTAGCATTAGTTGCTGCTGTAATTATTTGTTTTAGTTCGGGAGTCAATGCCGCACTTTCATCACTTGTTGGTGGTGTTGTCGCAGTACTTCCGCACTTTGTATTTGGTCTTTATGCATTCCGATATATGGGTGCAAGTCGAGCAAATCAAGCGTATGCCTCGTTGAAACGCGGCAACGGATTAAAATTTATGCTAACAATTGTATTGTTTGCGCTAGTACTGAAGCATTTTCCGGTAATTTTATTACCCTTTTTTAGTACTTATATACTGGCGCTCTTTACTGGATTGTTCGCACCCGTTTTTTTTAAACATTAACTTTGGGATATAACATGGCAGCAGAAGAAGTTACTCTATCTGGCCATATCCAGCACCATTTGACCAATGCTAAGATGTGTTCGACCGATACAGGTCTCGCCTTCAATAAAGCATGTACGGATAGTGGTTTCTGGACATGGCATATAGATACCCTCGCATGGTCTATCGGTTTAGGTCTTATATTTTTATGGATCTTTCGTAGTGCCGCTAAAAAATCAACACTAGGTGTACCTGGAAAATTTCAATGTTTCATTGAAATGGTAGTAGAGTTTGTTGGTGACAACGTACGTGATACTTTCCATGGTAAAAGCAAACTTATTGCACCATTAGCATTAACAATATTCGTTTGGATATTTTTAATGAACTTAATGGATTTAATACCAGTTGACTTTTTACCTGCATTAGCTGGTTTTGTTGGTGAAACTGCGTTTGGTATGGATTCACACGATGTGTACATGAAAATTGTACCAACGACTGACATCAATATGACAGCAGCGCTAGCGCTGGGTGTATTTATTTTAATGATAGGCTATTCAATTAAAATAAAAGGCATCGGTGGTTTTATTAAGGAACTAACACTTCACCCGTTTAGTTCAAATAATACTGCACTACAAATCCTTTTAATCCCGTTTAACTTATTACTTGAACTGATTGCGCTGGTTTCTAAACCGTTTTCATTAGCGCTACGTTTGTTTGGTAACTTATATGCAGGTGAATTGATTTTCATCTTGATCGGCGCTATCGGATTTATGCAATTACCATTGCATTTTGTTTGGGCTGTATTCCACATCTTAGTAATTGTATTGCAAGCATTCGTATTTATGATGTTAACAATCGTATACCTAAGTATGGCTAGCTCAGATAATCACTAATTTTTACAACCTTTAATATTTAACTTTAATTTACAATTGAAACTTTGGAGAAAAAAATGGAACTAGTATTAGGTCTTAAGTATATCGCAGTAGCTTTACTAATCGGCTTTGGTGCAATCGGCACAGCAATCGGTTTTGGTAACATGGGCGGTAAATTCCTTGAAGCATGTGCGCGTCAACCTGAGCTTGCACCTTCGCTACAAGTTAAGATGTTTATTCTTGCTGGTCTAATCGATGCTGTAGCAATGATTGGTGTTGGTATCGCTATGGTATTGTTGTTCGTACTTTAATTTTATTTTTTGAACAGCTTACTATTTAAGGAGGAGCGGTTGTGAACTTAAACGCCACTCTTATCGGTGAATTGATTGCGTTTACGGTGTTCGTATTATTTTGTATGAAATACGTATGGCCACCACTAAACGGTGCAATTGAAGCTCGCCAGAAAAAAATCGAAGATGGTTTAGCTGCCTCTGATAGAGCCGAAAAAGACTTAGAACTTGCGCAAAAGAAAGCTGCTGAACAGCTTAAAGATGCAAAAGCTCAAGCGGCTGATATCATTGATCAAGCTAAAAAGCGTGCAGTGCTAATTGTTGACGAAGAAACACTTCGTGGTCAGCAAGAGCGTGAAAGTATCATTGCTCAAGGGCACTCTGAAGTTGAGTCTGAACGTAATCGCATAACAGAAGAGCTACGTAAGCAAGTAGCAACTCTAGCTGTGATTGGTGCAGAACGTATTTTAGAGCGTGAAATTAATCAAGCCGCACATAGTGACATCGTTGAAAAACTTGTCGCTGAGCTGTAATTAGGAGGGTATGAGCATGTCTAATTTGACTACTATCGCTCGCCCATACGCTAAAGCGGCTTTTGAACTTGCCGTTGAGAAAGGCACTCTAGAAAGCTGGAATGATATGTTGTTCTTTGCAGGCCACGTAGCCAGCAATGAACAAGCATCATCTGCTTTAGCAGGTATGCCTACAGCTACTGCACAAGCTGAATTATTTATTCAACTTTGTGCTGAGCAGCTCAACGAACAAGGTCAGAACCTAGTTAAGGTGATGGCTGAAAATGGACGTTTGACAGCTCTACCTGACGTTGCTGAGTTATTTGCTGAATTTAAAGCACAATACGATAAAGAAATCGAAGTAGATGTGATTTCTGCAACTCCTCTTGTTGCTGCGCAACAAGAGTCATTGGTAGCGGCACTTGAAAAACGTTTCGCACGCAAAGTTAAGCTGAATTGTAGTGAAGACGCGTCAGTGGTTGGTGGACTTATTATTAGGTCTGGCGACACTGTAATCGACGGTACTATTCGCGGTAAATTAAGCCGCTTAGCTACAACACTACAATCGTAATTGGGAAAAAGAGCATGCAACTTAATTCCACTGAAATTTCAGATCTGATCAAACAACGTATTGAGAAGTTCGAAGTTGTAAGTGAAGCTCGTAACGAAGGTACTATTGTATCTGTTACTGACGGTATCATCCGCATCCACGGTCTTGCTGACTGTATGCAAGGTGAAATGATTGAGCTTCCTGGCAGCCGTTATGCTATCGCACTAAACCTTGAGCGCGACTCAATTGGTGCAGTAGTAATGGGTCCGTACGCTGACCTTACTGAAGGCGTAAAAGTATATACAACTGGTCGTATTTTAGAAGTTCCTGTTGGTCCTGGTCTACTTGGTCGTGTTGTAAACACACTAGGTGCTCCAATCGATGGTAAAGGCGCTTTAGATAACGACGGTTTTGAACCTGTAGAAAAAATTGCACCAGGTGTAATCGAGCGTCAATCTGTAGATGAGCCAGTACAAACTGGTTACAAATCTATCGATGCAATGATTCCAGTTGGTCGTGGTCAGCGTGAGCTTGTTATCGGTGACCGCCAAACAGGTAAAACTGCACTAGCAATCGATGCAATCATCAACCAAAAAGACACAGGCGTTAAGTGTGTGTACGTAGCGGTTGGTCAAAAAGCATCTACTATTGCTAACGTAGTACGTAAATTAGAAGAGCACGGTGCACTTGCAAATACTATCGTAGTTGTAGCATCTGCTTCTGAATCTGCGGCACTTCAGTACTTAGCACCGTTCTCGGGCTGTACTATGGGTGAATACTTCCGTGACCGTGGTGAAAACGCATTAATCGTATATGATGATTTGTCTAAGCAAGCAGTTGCTTACCGTCAAATTTCATTACTACTTAAGCGTCCACCAGGCCGTGAAGCATACCCAGGTGACGTATTCTACCTTCACTCTCGTCTTTTAGAGCGTGCATCGCGTGTAAACGCAGATTACGTTGAAAAGTTCACTAATGGTGAAGTGAAAGGTAAAACTGGTTCATTGACGGCATTGCCAATCATTGAAACTCAAGGCGGCGACGTTTCTGCGTTCGTACCGACTAACGTTATCTCTATCACCGATGGTCAGATCTTCTTAGAAACTGACTTATTCAACTCAGGTATCCGTCCGGCAGTAAATGCTGGTATCTCGGTATCGCGTGTTGGTGGTGCTGCACAAACTAAAATCGTTAAGAAACTAGGTGGCGGTATCCGTCTAGCCCTAGCTCAGTACCGTGAATTAGCTGCGTTCTCGCAGTTCGCGTCTGACCTTGATGATGCAACTCGTGCTCAACTTGAGCATGGTGAGCGTGTAACAGAGCTAATGAAGCAGAAACAGTACGCGCCAATGTCTGTTGCTGAAATGTCTTTGTCGTTATTTGCTGCTGAAAAAGGCTTCCTTCAAGACATCGAAATTTCGAAAATCGGTGACTTTGAAGCAGCTTTACTTTCGTATGCAACTAGCACATACGCAGAGCTTGTGGCTCAAATCAATGAAACTGGTAACTTGAATGCCGAGATCGAAGCGCAGCTTAAAGAACTTCTTACGAAGTTCAAGTCTACGCAAACTTGGTAATTTAGTTATTAATGGTGCGCTTTAGGAAACTAAAGCACACCTTGATTCGGAGAGAGAGTCATGGCCAGCGGAAAAGAGATTAAAAGCAAGATCGGGAGTATTAAAAATACTCAAAAGATCACTAGCGCAATGGAAATGGTTGCTGCGTCTAAAATGAAAAGGGCGCAAGAACGCGTTGCTTCAAGCCGTCCATACGCTAATAAATTACGTGAAGTAATTGGTCGTGTTGCTCAAGCAAATCTTGATTTTACTCACCCGTTCTTAAAAGATCGTGAAGTGAAACGAGTTGGTTATATTGTTATCTCTACAGACCGTGGTCTGTGTGGCGGTTTAAACTCAAACGAGTTTAAGAAAGTTGCACTTGATGTTAAAGCGTGGAAAGAGAAAGGTGTTGATGCTGAATTTGCTACTTTAGGTAGTAAGGCAGCAGGCTTCTTTCAACGTTTTGGTGGTCAACTACTCGCTAAAAAAGCGGGCCTAGGAGATAAACCTTCAGTACAAGACGTTATTGGTCCTGTAAAAATTATGCTTGATGCATTTTCTGAAGGCAAAATAGACCGTTTATTCTTGGTATATAACAAATTCGTTAATACCATGAAGCAAGAGCCAATTATAGATCAGTTACTCCCTTTGCCAAAAGCTGAAGAAGAAGTATCTGCTCACACATGGGATTACTTATACGAGCCAAACCCAGAGGCTATTTTAGAGTCTTTGTTAGTACGCTTTATTGAGTCTCAAGCATACCAAGGTGTGGTAGAAAATGCTGCCTCAGAACAGGCTGCTCGTATGGTTGCAATGAAAGCTGCAACTGATAACGCAGGTGACCTTATGGACGAGCTACAGCTTGTTTATAACAAGGCTCGCCAAGCAGCAATCACACAAGAAATTAGTGAGATTTGTTCTGGCTCAGCAGCAGTTTAATGCTTCGGGTAAAGATTAACGAGAGGAATAGACATGAGTTTAGGTAAGGTCGTCCAAATTATCGGCGCCGTTGTGGATATTGAATTTCCACAAGATAGCGTGCCAGCGGTATACCACGCACTAAGAGTAACAGATGGCGATTTAGCTGGTTTGACTTTAGAAGTTCAACAACAGCTAGGTGGCGGTGTAGTGCGTACTATCGCTATGGGTACTACTGATGGTTTACGTCGTAGTGCTTTAGTTATGAATACAGGTGAATCGATTCAAGTTCCAGTTGGTAAAGCAACACTTGGTCGTATCATGAACGTACTTGGTGAGCCAATCGATGAAGCGGGTCCAATCGGCGAAGAAGACCGTATGTCTATTCACCGTGCAGCGCCTTCATACGAAGAGCAATCAAGTTCAGTTGAGCTTTTAGAAACTGGTATTAAGGTTATCGACCTTGTATGTCCGTTTGCTAAAGGTGGTAAAGTTGGTTTATTCGGTGGTGCCGGTGTTGGTAAAACTGTAAACATGATGGAACTTATCCGTAACATCGCAATCGAGCACAGCGGCTACTCAGTATTCGCAGGTGTTGGTGAGCGTACACGTGAGGGTAACGATTTCTACCATGAGATGAACGATTCAAACGTACTTGATAAAGTATCGCTTGTATACGGTCAGATGAACGAGCCTCCAGGTAACCGTTTACGCGTAGCGTTAACAGGTCTTACTATGGCTGAAAAGTTCCGTGATGAAGGTCGCGATGTACTTTTCTTCGTAGATAATATCTACCGTTATACACTTGCTGGTACAGAAGTATCTGCACTTCTTGGTCGTATGCCATCAGCGGTAGGTTACCAGCCTACACTTGCTGAAGAAATGGGTGTGCTTCAAGAGCGTATCGCTTCAACTAAGACTGGTTCAATTACATCAATCCAAGCGGTATACGTACCTGCGGATGATTTAACAGATCCATCTCCAGCAACTACCTTTGCTCACTTAGACGCAACAGTAGTACTTTCACGTGATATCGCATCACTTGGTATCTACCCAGCGGTAGACCCACTTGATTCATCTTCACGTCAACTTGACCCACAAGTAATTGGTCAAGAGCACTACGATACAGCACGTGGCGTTCAAACAGTTCTTCAGCGTTACAAAGAACTTAAAGACATCATTGCAATCCTAGGTATGGACGAGCTTTCTGACGAAGATAAGCAACTTGTATCTCGTGCACGTAAAATCCAACGTTTCCTATCTCAGCCATTCTTCGTGGCAGAGGTGTTTACAGGCGCGTCAGGTAAATACGTATCATTGAAAGATACAATTGCTGGCTTCAAAGGCATTTTAAACGGCGAGTTTGATGAGCTTCCAGAGCAAGCGTTTTACATGGTTGGCTCTATCGAAGAAGCCCAAGAAAAAGCCAAAGGCATGTAACTAGGAGGGTAGTATGACAGCTATGACTGTACATCTTGACGTAGTAAGCGCAGAGCAGAGCTTGTTCTCTGGTCTTGTTGAATCGATTCAAGTATCTGGTAGTGAAGGCGAGCTGGGTGTAAACCTAGGTCATGCTCCACTACTAACTGCCCTTAAACCTGGTATGGTACGTTTAGTTAAGCAATATGGTCACGAAGATGTGTTATATGTTGCTGGCGGTACATTAGAAGTTCAACCAAATCACATCACGATTCTTGCAGATACTGCGGTTCGTGGTGAAGATTTAGATGAAGATTCTGTACAAAAAGCTAAACGTGAAGCTGAAGAACATATGGCGAATTCGTCAGCTGTTGAGTTTGATTATCAACAAGCGGCTACGCGACTGGCAGAAGCAGTTGCTCAGTTACGCGTAATTCAGCAATTACGTCACAAGTAAGCCTATCCGGTTTTGAAAAGCCCACTTTATGTGGGCTTTTTTGTGTCTGTAATTTAAACATGGTGTATCGCTTATTTATAATTGTTAAATAACAGGTCTATCAGACTATTATCTGTGCTTTATCACTTATATCCTTCACCAATCCTCGCTACAATAACGTCATCCAATTAAGTGTGTTTTTCAGTCAAGATTCAGTACGAATAAACTAACCTACTGAGTATCTGCACAAGAAGTGATTTACGTAATCTTCTGCACAAACATAATACTTATTTAGCTAAAACAACGGAAAAAGGAAATTGTTTTAATGGCTCTAACAACTGTTATTCTTGCTGCGGGTAAAGGTACTCGTATGCGTTCTGCTCTACCTAAAGTTTTGCACAATGTTGCAGGTAAACCAATGGTACAGCACGTTATTGATAATGCGATGGCATTAGGTGCAACGACTACAAACTTAGTTTACGGACACGGTGGCGAACTATTACAACAGCAACTTGCCGATAACGATGTAAATTGGGTACTTCAAGCAGAGCAACTTGGTACTGGCCACGCAGTCGCGCAAGCCAACTCTCATATTAACGATGAAGACACAGTATTGATTTTATACGGCGATGTACCGCTAACAAAACAATCAACTCTAGAGCGTTTATTAGCTGCAACACCTAAAAATGGTTTAGCGGTATTAACGGTAAATTTGGTAAACCCAAATGGCTATGGTCGCATGCTTCGTGTCGGTGGTAAGTTAGTCGGTATTGTTGAGCAAAAAGATGCAAGCTCAGAGCAGTTACTTATTAACGAAGTAAATACAGGCATTATGGCTGTTAACGGTAAGCTATTAAAAACATGGTTAGGTAACTTATCTAACAATAATGCACAAGGCGAGTACTACTTAACAGATATCGTTGCAATGGCTCACCGTGAAGGCGTAGAGATCACTTCAGCGCAACCAGATCATGCAATGGAAGTTGAAGGCGCAAATAACCGTGTACAACTTGCAGGCTTAGAGCGCGCTTACCAAGCATGGCAAGCAGAAGAGTTAATGTTAAATGGCGCTACCCTGGCCGACCCTGCTCGTATTGATGTTCGCGGCAATGTTAAAACAGGCGAAGACGTATTAGTTGATATAAACGTTATCTTTGAAGGTAATGTAACCCTTGGTAACAATGTACAAATTGGCCCTAACTGTGTACTTAAAAACTGTACCATAGGCGATAACGTGGTAATAAAGGCTAATACCCTAATTGAAGATGCAAGCGTAGCTGCTAAATGTACGCTAGGCCCTTATGCTCGCCTTCGCCCAGGCGCTGTTATGGAAGAAGACTCACACATTGGTAACTTTGTTGAGATGAAAAAAACCCGTTTAGGCAAAGGCTCAAAAGCCAACCACTTAAGTTATTTAGGTGATGCTGAAATTGGCGAAAAAGTGAATATTGGCGCTGGTACTATTACCTGCAACTACGATGGTGTTAATAAATCAAAAACTATTATTGGCGATAATGCTTTTATTGGCTCTAATTCATCACTCGTTGCCCCAGTAAATATAGGCGCAACTGCAACAATTGGTGCAGGCTCTGTGATCACCAGTACCGTTGAAGATGACCAATTAGCAATAGCCCGCTCTAAACAGCGTAATTTAACGGGTTGGAAACGCCCAGTTAAAAAATAATAAGCCAACACCTTTTTAAAGCGAGTTATATACTCGCTTTTTTATTGTTTATATTTTGACTGTTATTTAAACTAATGGTTAACGGATTAAAAAATAGACTCAAGGAACTCTTATATCAGCATATGCTCGCTGTGCTATTGCCGAAAGGCAACGTCAAAATCAAATTAAAAGTCTTCTATCAGGTAAATGGAAACGAATTAACGATCCATTAAAGACAGGAGGTGGGTTATACCCTTTATTTGATGATATGAAGGCATTAGCCATTATTGCGGCTGCAATGCAGCGCCAAGGTAATGTTTTCGCTAAGTTTAAAATTAAAGTTTATAATGGTTCCCCCGCTATTATAATGTCTTCTTACCCTGGTATCAGAGCTCATTTAACGGGTACTCGTTATTTAGCAAGTAACCCCAAACTTTTTACTATCGGTGTCGGTAAATTAGAAGCTGTAAAAGCCATAAAGGGTGAGTTTGTACTCACTCTAGTAATTTCAGTGACATTTCATGCTACAGACTATCTTTTAAACGATCAAAAAACATGGCATGACTTAGTGGCAGGTGTAGCCGTAGATATGGCTGTAGTTGGAGCTGCTATTGTGACTACTAGTACAATATTAGGTGTCGCATCGGCAGCTGGTTTAGCAACAATAATTGCTGCTACAGTATTAATGCCCTTGTTGGTTGTTGTAATCGTTGGGGTGGCTTTTTCAATTGCATTTTCGGATACCAGTGATTATGTAAAAGTACTTTCTGATGAGTTAAGAAATATTGAAAATAAGATACAGAGTGGTGTAATTAAAATTAAGGCTGGAGCGCAAAAAGTTAATAGCGAATATAAAGAAAATCCAAATGAATTTTTACATGAAACCTTTGGAGTTCCTATGTTTAAAAAAACTAGGTCTTATAACTTGTGAAGTTTTTAGAATGGAAAAAAGCAGATAAAAAGTTATCTCTTGCAAATGTGAAAGAATTAGCATCTGTTTTTTTCTTGTTAATTGTTAGTGGAGGGCTGTGCTACAAAATAGCCTTAAACTTTTTTTCCGAAGTGGAAACTATATTTTTAGTTAGTCAGCCTCAATTTTTTATCAAAGAGCAAGCCACCATACTATTATCTTTTTTATTATTACCTTGCCTATTTCTAACGTTTTTATCGACTTTACAGCGTTTTTTGGGGTTTGATATAAAGTTAACTTTAACTAATGCATTTAAAAGTGCAATTGTAGGTTTAATTGTTTTATTAATTCTATCAATCCCGACGAATCTTGTCATAGAGTCTAATTTAAAAAGCAAAGGTTACACTTATTGTAGTTGGTATACAGGATCCTCACTTCGAGCGCCTGATGTTTGGCTAAAAAACGATGAGTTATGCTTACAAGATGGCTCTGTCATAATCAATGATATAGCCGATTGGTTCGAGCAAAAAAACCAACAAGGTATTGAGCCTTCTGTTGATGAGCTAAAAGAGTTTATAAAAGAAGCTCGAAAAAAGCGTAATGAGTATATTAATAGGTTTTAGCTACAAGCCTGCTTTCATGGGCAATAAGTACTCCTTAGCTTCAAGCGAGTTATATACTCGCTTTTTTATTGCCGAAAGCTAATCAAAATAAAATTGCCATAATCTTGTCATGCCTGTGTGTTGATATTTAGCAAATACAATACTAAGGAAAATCACATGTTTAAAAAATCAATTATTGCGCTGTCACTTATATCTGTTCTTACTGGTTGCTCACTTGATGGTGACGATGGCCAAAACGGCTCTCAAGGATTACAGGGAGAACAAGGCACAACTGGAACTAATGGGATAAATGGTGTAAATGCTAATTCAGTATTAAATATTAGCCTCGTAGGAAGAGGAGTATTAAATGCACAAAGTCCAGAAGGTGCCGCTGAAATAGTTGCTTACCAAGCATCTAAAAAATGGATTTACGCTATTAACAGTTCAGGCGATGACGCTGTTATTAATATTTTACCCGCCGACACCTTTGATACTGCCGCACTTGTTAAAGATAACGAAGGGGTTATCAGCGCCACAAATTTAACGTCCGTTATTACGTTGTCTTTAAACGAGCATACCCAAGGCGATGCAAACAGTATTGCTATTGATGAAAACAATAATTTACTAGCGGTCGCAATGGCTGCTAAAAACACGGGTGATGCAGGTCAAATTGCTTTTTACGATATAAGCGGCGACTCACCTGTATTTATTAAAAACGTAACGGTCGGATTTTTACCAGACATGGTGACGTTCACCCATGATGGCGCAAAGGCAGTGGTTGCTAACGAAGGTGAACCAAGTGATGACTACAGCGTAGATCCTGAAGGTTCCATTAGTATTATCGATATAACAAATAATGTAATAGCCGATACAGCAATAAATATTGATTTTAAAGCCTATAACAACAAACAAACCGAACTAGAAGCGCAAGGGGTAGTTTTTGCAAACCCAAATGGTCGTACTATTAACGGTAATCTAATAAATACCACAGTAGCTATGGATTTAGAGCCCGAGTACGTTAGCATTTCTAAAGATAACAAATATGCTTATGTATCTATTCAAGAAAACAATGCACTTGCAATAGTTAACCTACAAGACAACAGTCTTGAGCTAAAGGGCTTAGGCTTTAAAGATTGGTCAAGCTTACAACTTGATACCTCAGATAAAGACGGCGGCGTGAATTTTAAATCATACCCAGGGCTCTATGGTATGTACCAGCCCGACACTATCTCAAGCTTTAGTTGGAAAGGCGCTAACTTTATAGTCACTGCCAACGAAGGTGACGCAAGAGAATACTTTTTTAATACAACGGATGAAGCAGACTGTATAGCAAAGGGCGGACTTGATTACGATAAAGACGATGGCTGCTTAGCTTATATAGATGAAAGCCGCGTTGAAGACTTAACGCTTGCTGCTAATTTTGATTACTTAAATAATGACGATGATGATATTGGTCGCTTAAAAGTAACAACAATAAAAGGCGATACTAATAACGATGGCCAATACGAATCGCTTTATGCTTATGGTGCACGTTCGTTTACCATCTGGGATAGTAATGGGCTGGTGGTGTTTGATTCAGGCGATGATATAGGTCGAATTACTGCATCGGTTCATGGTGAAGCATTTAACAACAATGAAGATGAAAACAAAGGTGATTCACGTTCAGATGATAAAGGCGCAGAGCCTGAAGCGCTGACTATTGGTAAAATTGACGATCGTACATTTGCTTTTATAGGGCTTGAGCGTATGGGTGGGATTATGGTTTATGATATTACCAATCCATATAATGTGCAGTTTGAAGACTACTTCTATAATAGAGGCTTAATTAAAGGTGCGAATATTACAGGCGATTTAGCGCCTGAAGGAATGGTATTCGTTCCAGCAGAGCAAAGTGCTACAGGAAACCCACTCTTAATCGTTGGAAATGAAATATCAGGCTCCATTGCCGTATGGGAAATAGCATCTAAATAAACCTTTAATTTAAAATAAAGCTGTGTGTTGTTTGTTTAACATACAGCTTAGTTTAAACCTTACTAATACATCATCAATAGATACATATATAGTGCGTGTTTTTTAAACTAAAAATATCCTGTAGCCCCTTATTTGTATAGCTTTCATACTAAATTCATTTAATTGTCAAAAAGCTGAAATAAAACATTGACCCCCGCTCGAATCTCCCTATAATGCGACCCCACTGAGACGGGAAACGCCAACGCATAGCGAGGCACGAACTACTCAGAGAGTTAAATAAAACTTCGGTTTTAAATTGTCGAAAGAAACTTTAAAACAAAGTGTTGACTCAAAAAATAAAGGGTGTATTATTCGCATCCCTTGAGACGCTAAAGCGACTCAAGCGTTCTTTAACAATATAAAGCAATCATCTGTGTGGGCACTCGTACAGATTGAGTTCTAACAGCCAAGCTACTTAGGTAGCGAGGCAAACAAATTAGAGTCTCAATTGAAACTGAGTGACCATATGTTATTAAAAGATTCAGCCTTGAGCTGTTTTGATTTCACTTTTTTAAAAGTGAAAATAATAACGCACA
>NZ_JACJDW010000042.1:0-28928 GCF_014163745.1 Pseudoalteromonas sp. SR44-2
TAACTAACTAACTAACTAACAATATCCCACGCACTTGTACCCGATGCAGAAAGATTGCTGGTGTTATTACGTAATACTTTATTACCTACATTAACTGATGACTCAGGGCGGCTTACTAAATACCCCTGAACTGAACTCACACCCATTTTTTTAACAAGCTCAAACTGCCCTATTTCTTCAACGCCTTCAGCTACAATTTTAAGGCCCAGCTTTTGTCCAAGCTCACTAATTGTATTTAATATATCGTTATATTTTTGGCTTTTATTGGCTTGAGCTATAAACGAGCGATCAATTTTAATAACATCAATTGGTAAATCCGCTAATGTACTCAACGAGCTAAAACCTGTACCAAAGTCATCAATTGCAATAGTGATGCCTTCTTCTCTTAATCTACTTAGCTCTTTGATTATTCTAGGACTGGCTTGAATAAATGTTGATTCGGTAATTTCTAGCATTAGAGACGTCGCCGGTAAGCCGGTTTTTTTTAGCTTCTTCATTATCCAATCATAAATATCACGGTGCTTTAACTGAATGCCCGAAACGTTAACTGATATTTTAACTTTGCGCATACCTGCATTATGCCATGCAGCCATTTGCCGACACGATTCAAGCATAATCCAATCGCCAAGCTCTAAAATTAAATTCGACTCTTCTGCTATTGGAATAAATTCTGAAGGTGGGATCATACCTTCAACTGGATGGTCCCACCGGGTAAGTGCTTCAAAATAATCAATCATACAATCTTCAACATGTACAATTGGCTGAAAAGATAAGTAAAAATCTTTACACGCGAGCGCTAAACGCAATTCTTCGAGTAAATAATGGTAGCGGCGCATTTTGTTACCCATTTCTGGCGAGTAAACTTTAAATATTCCTTTACCATCACTCTTAGCTCTGTACATAGCAACATCAGCTAATTGTAAAAGTGCTTGTGGGGTTGACGCGCTTTCTGGGTAAGCTGCAATACCAATACTGGCACTAATTTTTACTATTTTATTGCCAAGCACAAAGTCTTTTTCAAGCTCACTTAACACGTGCTTCGCTATGTCAACAACTCTGTCGCTATCATCAAGTAGTTCTATAAATATGGAGAATTCGTCTCCTCCTAATCTTGATAAATTTTGCTCTAATTGATTAGCGCTATTAATATTGCTTAACTTATGGTGACGTAAAACATTTGCAAGTCGACTGGCCACTTGAACTAATATTTCATCACCAAAACTATGGCCAAACGAATCATTTACTTGTTTAAAGCCATCCAAGTCGATAAATAGAAGCGCACACTTGAGATCTTCCTGATTAGCATGATTTATTTGTCTGTCTATGTGTTCAATATATGCATGGCGGTCAATTAACAGCGTCAGTTTATCTTGACAAATACTTGTTTGAGTTTGTTTTACATAATTAACTACGTGTGAATTTAAGCTATTTATAGATTGACTTAAGCTGCTTACACCTAATGGGTTCTCTGCCGGTTTAACTTGTAAATTAAATGCAGTAAGTAAGCTATTGGCTTGGTGATTGAGCTCCGCTATTTGATTTTTATAATGACGTTTTCTACGTTCTCTACGTAAGTAGATACCTGAGCCAAATATCAATATACATAAAAATAAAAAGTTCATGGGTGATGAGAGCGTCATCATGATTAACTTATTAGAATCAGCGGCTACAAATTGGGTATCAGTGGTTTTGATAAGTAAAAAATCAGCTGTTGGCTGCTCAATTATATAATGGCCATTTAAAATGGGATTATACCAAGGAGCCATATCAAGGGAGGTATTCGTGATCTCGAAACTTCGTATATCAATATTAGTCTGAAATAGATTTATACGGTTGATCTGATTAGTTAACTCTATGTTTATGCAGAAACAAAATAGAACTATGATTAAGAAAATAAAACCGAGCGGCTTAAGTTTATTCATAAAAAAAATCCATCTATTTTGCTTCTCCTATCAAACCTATTACCAAAAACGGATTATATCGCTTGCATTTAGTACTACGCAAGCATTGATATAACCCTAAGCCATTAGAATAACAAAAAATTGTAACGATAATGGATTAACTAACTATATCTACATATAGTATAGATGGGATTAATAAAAATAAACAAAAACGTTTCAATTGTTTAAAATTTAATACATTCGGTATATAAGCTTTGTCGTTTTTTTTGCCGCATTAATCTATGCCTCACCACTACAGCTTTAAGTACTTATATTTACTCAACCTTAATCGCATTTGCTCCGCTGTCGTACATCATTTAAAAAATTATTCTTGCGCATTATGCATTGCTACTCAAACTAGTAAGAATTATCGCTAATAAAGTTATTATTAATGTTTAAAGCTGCCATGCATAGCTAACTTTTGTAAATAAGGTACGTTGATCCCGCTCAATATTTTTAAGTGAATCGTCTTGGTAACCTCTATCTGAGTAACCCAAATAAAACAGTGTTTGCGCATTAATTTTATATGAGTAAACAAGCTGACTACCATAGTCTTTGTTAATTTGGCTAACTTGATAAAAGTAGGCATTTTCGTCTCTATCAATATCTTCAAATTGTAAAATAAGCTTAAGAATTGAACGCATACTAAATTTATAATGAAGCCTAAAATCAACTAAGTTAGCTGTAAATACACGCTCCCCTTGTGGGTTATCTAATTGGCTGTAGTTATGTTTTACATCGAGCTGCCAATGGTCGTTAATGTCCCACACCATTTGGGTTTGGGTGTCAAACGCATCGCCTAATTGCTCATTTGCATAATCAATGCGGCTAGCGTATTCAACATATAATGATAACTTTAAATCTTTAGTGGGTTTAAAGCCCGTATAAATGTAACCAATATTTTGATTATAAAAATTGTCATTATAATTTTCATAACGGTGTACTAAACCAATTTCAAAAATAGATTGTTTTTGACCTTTAAAACTCAAAAAGCCTTCGTACTCTTCTTCAAGTAAGTCGCCATTTTGCGCCCACGTTTTATCCCAGTCAGCTTCGTATGACCATGAGGTAAGTAAATCAGACTCATCTCTGTACCATGTTTGTCCGCCACCAAAGCCTACTTTTTCATAATCGACTTTAGCTTGATAACCTAAATCAGTGCGGTAGTCCTGCCCAATATTTTCATAAGATGCAAATAATTTGTAATCACGTTTATCGCGGGTAAGTTCTAGAGCATAAGCTTCATCTGATTGAGTTTCAGATAAGTTATAGTTTTGAATTAAAAATTCAGAGTTACGAGTATCAGCAGATGACACTTGATACAAAAGAGTATCCGATTGATTAAACCAGTAGGTACCATCCACTGATAATACAGTGTTGTGATAGTCATCACTTTCTCTGTGCGTGCTTGAAATACCAATAGTACCTTGCTGACCTAAGTCATATTGATAACGCCCTGCGGCTGCATTCGTTTTTTCGTTTAAGCTTGCAAAGCCAGAGCCCTGATTCGTTGGCAGTAAAATATTACTATTGTCGTCATCAGCTAGCATTAGCGCATAACTATGATCACCCGTTTTACCCGTCAGCTTTGCACCTAAAGTAGGCTCTGCAATTGTACGTGTGTATAAAAGCTCAAATAAGCTACTTTTAAAGTAAGAAGCACCATCTAAAAAGAAAGGACGTTTTTCAGCGTAATAAATTGAGAAGGTTGTATTTACATCAAGCTCTAAAGAGTCAGTTTCTACTTGCGAAAAATCAGGATTAATTGTCGCGTTTAAAACAGCATCTTTTGTTAAACCCCAGCGTAAATCTAAGCCCACTTCAGTATCTATATCACCCTTATCCCAATCACCTGGCAGCGCAGATTTATTATCGTTACGCAGTGTGGTTAATGTAGGTGTTAATTGGATATTTTTACTTGATTCAATGTCACTAAAGCCAACTAACTTATCAAACTGGCAAAGGCTGCATTTCACATTTCTATCAAACCCCATATTTGATAGCTGATATAGCACATCACGTTGATAGTTTCTCATTACAGAAAAACCCCACGTTAGCTCATTTTGATTTTCGGGGAAACGTAGTGCCTTAAAAGGAATACGCATTTCAACAACATAACCTTGTTCGTTAATTTGCCCTGCGCTATCCCAAATAGCATTCCATGAGGTATCAGAGCTCCAGCCATCAGTGTCTGTCATTCGTATATCGCCTTGCGCGCCCAGCGGGTTCACATGGAATTCATAACCACTGCGTTCATCATTAAATGTATCAATAACAAGAATAACTACGTCGTCTTCCCATAGCGTATCGCGGTCACGAAGTGATGCACGAATTTGCGTGGGGTCTGGGTCTTGTGCAACATAGGCAACATATAAGTTAGTGCCATCTTCGTAAATAAAGGCATCAGTTTTTACAGGGGGTGTGCCTTTTTCGTTAGGCTCATCTTGGTAGAGTAAAGATATACGTGTTGCATTTTGCCAGTGCGCCTCATCCATAACACCATCAACGGTGATATTTGAATTAATACGGGACAAGGATACTTGCTGTTTTTTAGCCGCTACATCTAGGCTTGAAAGTAATAAAGCGAAACTTAAAAATAGGAAGGTTAACTTTTTTATTATAGTTATAAAGTACTGCATAAACATCCATTTAGACTGTAATTACTCATAAGGAGCAACTTAAGCTGAGGATTGTAATTTATCCAGGTACATTTGTTAATACTTTGAAATGAAAAATTAACTATTTAATGATAAAGGAGTAACTAATTGTTATATATTACGTTTCGAGTAGTTTAAGCTTATCGTCTATGCCATTCCATACATCAGCGTCCTCTGGTGCAGGTTTAACCTCTGTAATGCGCGGCCAGACCAGTGCAAGTTCAGCATTCAATTCAGTAAACTCTTTTTGAGACTCTGGTAGCTCATCTTCTTGGTATATCGCATCAGCTGAACACTCAGGGACACATAAGCCACAATCAATACAATCAATCGGGCTAATTGCTAAAAAATTAGGGCCTTCAAAAAATGCATCTGCTGGGCACACTGATACGCAATCGGTGTACTTACATTTTATACAATTTTCGGTGACAACAAACGCCATACTATTTTAATACCTAAGATTTTGAACAACAGTTGTGGATCATACCCATCCACTCCAAAAATACAATAAATAAGTGCCATATCAGGCTATTTTAACGTAAAATGCGCGCCTAATGTTTGCACACTCGTTGTGTCCTGCATCCCCTTATTGTGAGCGGTAATAATACCCCGCTATGACACCTAAAAGAGATATAAATGATACGTTTAACCGAAATAAAGCTGCCACTTGATCATGACGAAGACGCAATTGGTCAAGCAATTGTAAATAAACTAAAAATCCAACCTGAACAATTGCACAGTTTTAATGTGTTTAAACGTGGTTATGATGCACGTAAAAAATCAGCTATTTTACTTATTTATACACTCGATATAGAAGTTGATAACGAAGCCGAGCTACTCGCAGCATTTGAAAAAGACCAGCATGTAAAAGTAGCACCAGACACAAGTTATAAATTTGTAGCCCAAGCTAACAATAATATCAAAGAGCGCCCTGTCGTGATTGGTTTTGGTCCTTGTGGTTTATTTGCGGGCTTATTACTTGCTCAAATGGGCTTTAAACCCATTATATTAGAGCGCGGTAAAGAAGTACGTGAACGTACAAAAGACACGTTTGGCTTTTGGCGTAAACGCACACTTAATACAGAATCAAATGTACAATTTGGTGAAGGTGGCGCAGGTACATTCTCAGACGGTAAGTTATACAGCCAAGTAAAAGATCCAAAGCATTATGGCCGAAAAGTCATTACTGAATTTGTAGAAGCAGGCGCACCCGATGAAATTTTATACGTAAGTAAGCCACACATTGGTACGTTTAAACTTGTCACCATGATTGAAAAAATGCGCGCTCGTATAATAGAGCTTGGCGGCGAAATTCGCTTTAGCACACGTGTTGACGATATTCATTTAGACGACGGGCAAGTAACAGGTTTAACGCTTTCAAATGGCGAGCAGCTAAACACTCGCCATGTTGTATTAGCCGTTGGCCACAGCGCACGTGACACGTTTGATATGATCCACAAAAAAGGGATTTATGTTGAAGCAAAGCCATTCTCAGTCGGTTTTAGAATCGAACATAAACAATCAATGATCGATGAATGTCGTTTTGGCACAAATGCAGGAAACCCAATTTTAGGCTCTGCCGATTATAAACTTGTTCATCACTGCGACAATGGCCGCACGGTTTACAGCTTTTGTATGTGCCCAGGTGGCACAGTAGTCGCGGCAACCTCTGAAGAAGGCCGTGTTGTTACCAATGGTATGAGTCAATATTCACGAAGTGAACGCAACGCTAACAGCGCTATTGTGGTAGGTATATCACCAGAGCAAGATTTCCCTGGTAATCCACTTGCTGGAATAGACTTACAACGCAAACTTGAAGAGCAAGCGTATGAGCTTGGTGGTAGCAACTACGATGCACCAGCGCAGTTAATTGGAGATTTCTTAAAAGGTAAATCATCTGCAGATTTAGGAGAAGTACAACCCTCTTACACACCTGGTATTAAGTTAACTGACTTGAGTAAAGTGTTACCACAATTTGCAATTGATGCCCTTCGCGAAGCGATACCAGCGTTTAATAAACAAATTCGTGGTTTTTCAACTAACGACGGTTTATTAACCGGTGTGGAAACACGTACTTCGTCGCCTATTAGTATTAAGCGTGATAAAACATTCCAAAGTATTAACACCAAAGGGCTTTACCCTGCTGGTGAAGGCGCAGGTTACGCTGGCGGTATTTTATCAGCGGGTATTGATGGTATTAAAGCAGCTGAAGCAGTCGCACTGTCTATGTTAGAAAACGCTTAAACCTCTTTTTTAAGCTGTTTATCGAAAAGCCTCACTTTGTGAGGTTTTTTTGTGCTAAATGTATAGAAAATAATGACAACTCAAGCACCTCAACAATGATCAAAACATTTACCTTTTCGTTGCTTAGTGTATTAGCAATTTTTAACGCTAAAGCACAAGAGCTAAAAACCATCGATGAAATCCACACTGCATATAAAAATAATTCTATTAATGCACAGCAACTCACCCAAAATTATATAGACCGAATTAATAAACTTAACCCACAATACAATGCAGTTATTAGTATTGAGCCTACAGCGATTGCTCAAGCTAAAACGTTAGATGAACTTGCCGCCAAAGGCACTTGGGCAGGTCCATTACACGGAATACCTGTACTTCTTAAAGATAATATAGAAACGAAAGGCACACTTCCCACAACGGCTGGCTCTTTAGCACTTAAAAATAACATTACTGATAATGATGCTTTTGTTGTTAAACAACTACGTAATGCGGGCGCTATAATTTTAGGCAAAGCTAATTTAAGTGAATGGGCAAATTTTCGTTCATCCTATTCATCGTCAGGCTGGAGTGCCGTAGGTGGACAAACACATAATGCGCACGATGTAACACGTAATCCATGTGGTTCTAGTGCAGGCTCTGCTGTGGCAGTCGCACTTAACTTTGCGCCTATAGCATTGGGGACTGAAACAGATGGTTCAATTACGTGCCCTGCCTCAGTAAATGGAGTTTATGCAATAAAACCGAGTATGGGCCAAGTATCACGCTCAGGTGTTGTGCCTCTTTCTAGTAGTCAAGATTCAGTAGGGCCGATGGCGCATTCACTTAAAGATGCACTGCTGGTTTTGTCGGTTTTGCAAGGTGAGGACCCCCTTGATGCAACAACTACAGGGTTTGAATTAAAAGCAGGTAATCTAAAATCAAAATCGTCACTTATTATTGGTGCGCTACCTAGCGATAAATTTACAATTGAAACGCAGCGCCTTTATGCCAAGCAGTTACAAGCATTAAAACAGGCTGGGCACACTGTTATTAATGTAGATATTACTGATAACTTAGATACGCTATTTGTTGATGAATACTATATTTTACTTTACGACTTTAAAGCTGAAATTAATCACTACCTCGCAAGCACTCCCGCACAAGTAGCTGTTAAAAGCCTAAAAGCACTTATTAATTTTAATATTCAAAATAAAAATACAGAAATGCCCCACTTTGAGCAAGATATTCTAGTTAAATCGCAGGCTATTGATTTAACTAACAAACAAAAATACCAAGAGACTAAAGAACGCTATCGAACTTTAGCAACGACAGCCATTGTTAATGTATATAAAAACAACAAGCTTGATATTGTTATAGCGCCTACAGTATCACCCGCCTGGAAAACAGACTTAGTTAATGGTGATAATTTTAATGGCAGTAGTAGTCCGTTATCTGCTATTGCAGGCACAACGCACATAACCCTACCTGTCGGAAAAGTAAGTGGTTTACCTGTTGGTTTGTCCATAATAGCAAATAAAGAGGACGAGCAAGCGGCTTATGTATACGCAAATATTATTGATGAGGTGTTATCGTTAGATACAAAAAAACCTGAGTAAACTCAGGTTTTTTTTTAACTAAACGGCGTTAACTATGACTTTTTAAGTGACAGTTTTTCGCCTTTTAAGCTTTTACGAACACTTGAAATACGTGAGCGATTTACTGCTCTCGCTTCACCGGTTGCTTGTCCTGATAACTTGTTAGAACGTGTACGGCGTAAATGCGCTGGTTTTTTACCAATTTTATCAATGAGTACTTCACGGTTACTTACTTCGTAACCTTCTAAATATACACGTTTGATTTTTTGACCGATTAACGTTTCAATTTCAAACAAAGTGTTTTCTTCTTCGCGGCTAACAAATGAGATTGCTTGACCTTGGCGACCAGCACGACCTGTACGGCCAATACGGTGAACGTAATCTTCTGCAAGCCAAGGTAAATCAATATTAATAACACGAGGTAAACCATCAATATCAATACCGCGAGCAGCCACTTCTGTAGCTACTAATACACGTACTTTGCCTTCTTTAAATTCACGTAAAGCACGACGACGGTTACCTTGAGATTTGTCACCGTGGCAAACGCCTGCCGGAATACCATCAAGGTTAAGCTCTTTAACAAGCTCGTCAGCTGTTTCTTTCATGTTTACGAAGACAAGCACTTGTTGCCAGTTTTTCTTACCAATCAATTCAGAAAGTAGTTCTTGCTTACGACGTTCTTCAACAGGGTAAACAACATGCTCAACAGTACTTGCTGTACTGTTAGTTTGATCAACACGCACTATTTCAGCTTGTTTTAATACTTTAGATGCAAATTGTTTAATTGCTGCAGGGAAAGTAGCAGAGAAAAGTAAAATTTGGCACTCTTCTGCACAGCTTTTAATCACGTTTTGCATGTCTTCAATAAAGCCCATATCAAGCATACGGTCGGCTTCATCAAGAACAAGGTGTTTTACACTTGCAAGGCTTAAGTTACCTAAGCGAATATGATCAAATAAACGACCTGGTGTTGCAACAACAATATCTACACCTTCTTTTAAAGCATTTGCTTGGCCGGCGGTACTAACACCACCAAATAAACTAACGACTTTAAGTGATGTATGCTTTGCAAAATCTCTAAAATTATTTGCAATTTGTTCTGCAAGTTCACGCGTTGGCGCAAGTACTAACGCATGAGGTGCATTCGTTGTGCTGAGTTCAGACTCAACCAATTTTTGGATGATAGGTAAAGCAAACGCGGCAGTTTTGCCGGTACCAGTTTGTGCACTGGCTAAAACGTCTTTACCTTTACGAACAGCAGGGATTGCTGCGCGCTGAATGGGCGTAAGAGTGTGATAGTTAAGTTCGTCCAACGCCTGGATGATTTCAGGAGCGAAACTAAAAGATTTAAAATTCATGCTGTATAACCTACGGCCACATTATCAAGGGTCGCAAATTATACAGCAAAAACGAGTCAACAGTTAGTCATTAGTTCTATTTTAACGCGTTTAATCTGCTTTATAACGTTTAAATATTAAAGAGGTGTTAATACCACCAAACGCAAAGTTATTACTCATCACATAATCGGTATTAATCTCACGTCCTTGATGCCTTATGTAATCAAGCTGAGCACATTCGTCATCAACGTTATCTAAATTAATTGTTGGTGCAAACCAATTATCAGCCATCATATTAATGCTTGCCCATGCCTCTATTGCCCCACAAGCACCTAATGTATGCCCCAAATAACTTTTTAACGAGCTAATAGGTTTACTACCCAATGCTTTAAACGTTGCGTGAGACTCGGCAATATCACCTTTATCTGTTGATGTACCATGAGCATTAACGTAACCAATTTTTTCTGGTTCTAAATTAGCATCTTGTAGTGCCATTTCTATCGCTAGTTGCATTGTTTTTGATGTTGGTTGAGTAACATGCTGTCCATCAGAATTACAACCAAAACCGACCACCTCAGCTAATATTGTTGCTCCGCGCGCTTTTGCATGTTCGTATTCTTCTAAAATAAGTGTACCCGCGCCTTCGCCTATCACTAAGCCATCACGATTTACATCAAAGGGACGAGGTGTTTGTTTTGGTGTGTCATTTTTTGTAGATGTTGCATAAAGCGTATCAAATACTGCAGCCTCTGTGATGCATAATTCCTCCGCTCCACCAGCCACCATTATTTTTTGTCGGCCAAACTTAATCGCTTCATAGGCGAAGCCTATTCCTTGAGATCCCGATGTACAAGCAGAGCTTGTTGTTATAACACGCCCTTTTAAACCAAAAAACACACCAACATTTACAGGGGCAGTATGCGCCATCATTTTAATGTAACTCGTGGCTGTTACACCTGACATCGACCCCGTTTCCATCATATTTGCAAAGGCGAGTAGTGGCTCAGTAGAGCCCGTAGATGAGCCATACGCTATGCCCGTAGAGCCATCTGTTAGACTGTCGTGCTCTAGTAGTTTGGCTTGTGCAAGTGCGCATTCAGTAGCACGAGTTGACATAAGTGACACTCGCCCCATTGAACGGATTTGTTTTCGTTTGTAATGACTTGGTCGCTCAAAGTGTTTAACTGGCGCGGCTAAACGGGTATTGAGTTCGTTAGCTATATCCCACTCTGGCATAGTAACAACCGCATTTTCGCCTTTAATTAAGGCTTGTTTGAATTCAGACCAATCATCGCCCAATGCAGTGACCACCGACATCCCTGTTACAACAACGCGTTTAATCAAACCATACCACCATTAACCGAAATCACTTGGCGTGTTATGTAAGCTGCATCATCAGACATTAAAAAAGCAACTGTTCCCGCAACTTCTTTAACGCTCCCCATGCGTTTAAGGGGGATCATTTTCATCATTTCATCAATAGGTAATTCATCAGTCATCGCGGTTTCTATTAAACCAGGTGCCACACAATTAACTGTGATTTTGCGTTTTGCCAATTCTAATGCAAGTGCTTTAGTAGCTCCAATAATACCGGCTTTTGCTGCACTATAATTTACTTGCCCTCGGTTACCTGCAATACCTGATACCGATGACATTGTAATTATTCGCCCACCTTTACGGCTTTGTACCATAGGCATTACAGTTGGGTGTACTACATTATAAAACCCATCAAGGCCTGTACGTATTACACAATCCCAGTCTTCCCCTTGCATAGCAGGAAATGCCATATCGTTAGTAATACCTGCATTACACACCACGCCATAATAAGCGCCATGCTTAGCTATATCTTCTATTATTTGTGCTTTGGCTTGCTCTCTGTCGCATACATCAAATTGTAATAAACTGGTAGCTCTACCTAATGCATTAATCTCATCGCATGTTACTTGAGCTTGCTCAACACCGGCTCTGCAATGCACAGCAATATCAAACCCTTGCTCAGCAAGTTTTAACGCAATAGCTTTACCAATACCACGGCTTGAACCTGTAACTAAAATTCTTTTTGTCATTGATTTTCTCTTATAAATTCCAACGGATTTTCAGGCTGAAATACATTAATTTTTGCTTGGCAAAGTAGGGTTTCAGACGCGTGTATTTGGCATTCAAATACACTTAGACCTGACTCTTCTTGATATAGTTTTTTCACTTCAATAGTCAGCTTACTGCCGTTTTTAAAACACGGTCGATAAGTTTGATATTTCCGCGTGCCAATTAAAAAACCAATTTTTACAGGTTTATTTTCATCATTCGCTAACGCACCAGCGTAAGCGGCAATAGACTGCGCCATGTACTCAACACCAATATAGCTAGGTACGCCATTAATTGCAGGACTAAAAAAAGGGCTTTGCTCAGTGATAGTAACGCCGCATTGAGCTTCATCTTCGCTGTGTGTTAAAAGGCTATCTATTAAAATCATAGGCGCATCATGCGGGACTACTTGCTCTATAGGGTAATTAGTCAACGTTAACTCCCAATATTAAGCTGGCATTATTACCGCCAAACGCAAATGAATTAGATAAGCAGTATTTAAGAGCGGGCTTAAACGCTTGTTTTATTATTTTTATATCAGCCAAATCACTGCCTTCTTTAATCACGTTATACGGCAGCATATGTTGGCCGCTGTCTTTTAATAATAACCAACATATACCGGCTTCAATGGCGCCTGCAGCACCAAGAGTATGTCCTGTTAAATGCTTACTTGAGCTAAGCGGGGTATTGTTGCCAAACACGCGATTAATTGCAAGTGCTTCCATTTCGTCATTTTTTACAGTAGCCGTACCGTGAGCGTTAATATAATCAATATCACCAGAAGATAACTTTGCACTTTTTAGTGCTTTTTCCATTGAGGCTTGGGCGCCCATCCCATTAGGATCGGGGGCTGACATATGATGCGCATCTGAGCTTTCGCCACTGCCTAGTAACATAACGCCGTTATTTGTTATTGGCGTATTTTTAGTCATTACAAATAAAGCGGCCCCTTCACCAATATTAATGCCGTCTCTGGTGCTAGAAAAAGGCTGGCATAGACCCGAGCTTAAAGAAGCGAGCGAATCAAAGCCATTAATTGTTAATTGGCACAAACTATCTGCACCACCACAAATTACCACATCGGCTAAATCAGTATTTAGCAAAGCTCGAGCGCTAATTAACGCTTTAGCGCTCGACGTGCATGCAGTAGAAATACTGTAACAAGGGCCTAGCGCCCCTATTTTATGTGCAATGTAATGAGCGGGTGTTGCTAGCTCTTGATCACTATAACTAAAGTCACCGGGCCAGAGTTTTGTACTTTCATAGCTTTTACGCGCTCTTTCGCCATCATGAATACCTGATGTACTAGTACCCATTACAATTGCGATACGCGACTTATCAATATGCGAAAGTTTATCTAAGGTGGGCTTAATCTGCTCTAAAGCTAGATCAATAAATGTATTGATACGTTTATTATTTGATAAAGCAATAGACTGAACTTGCCCGACATACAGCGGTGTTTTCTCAGCACTTAAATTTTTATTTAAAGTTAATAAAGGAGTTGCAGGGTTATATTTATTTAAGCTTGTTATGGTTGCATCTTGGCCTATGCCCATCGCACTCACAATGCCTAAATCATTCAGCCAATATGTCACTGTTCTACCTTTTTAAATGTTATTTGATACTGATGTAAAATATTGTTCAACGTTGTCGACTCATCACTATAGTCAATGGTGATAAATGTACCATCATCGTTAAATACCTCCCGATTAGAGTCAACCTGCTCTATTAAAGCACCCTCTAACTGCTTTTGTAAAAATGCTACTGGCCAATGTACTAATGCAATATCCGCCAAAATATAATGAGGGTCTATCCCTTCTACCGCCAGCATATTTCTTGTTTTTACTGGGCCATTTAAAGGCTTTTCAAGCTCCATAATCGGAAAGCCTTGCACTGTCATTAACAATAACTTAATTGCACCTTTGTCATTTATAGCTAATTGGGCAAATACAGTGTGTGTGTTTTGCTGATTCGTAATATACAAAACTTGCTGCCAAGACTTATTAAACATTTGTGCTGGTACACTATTAATATTTAATTGAATATTAGGTGATAGATACACTTTATTTTTAGATACTGTAAAACTCGTACATGCGCTCAATACAGCAAATATAAATACACTACACACCGCATACTTAATTAATTTTGACATAACTGAGCCAACACATTTAAACGGCGTTCACTTTGTGCAACAAATGGGTTATTCGTATCCCATGCGTAACCCGCTAAAATAGCACTAATCATTTCTCGCACCTGAGTATTTTGTTCAGAGTAAAATATCACATCCTGAAAACGCGTATCGTACCACCCTGTTACAAATGTTCTAAAACAATCGACTCCAGCTTGTAATGGCTGTGCATAGTGAGCGTCAAAATCGACGACTTCGTTTTTTAAATAGCGATCAACAAGTGGGGCAATTAAATTTGCAGATTTGAGTGCAATTGTTACACCTGATGAAAATACCGGGTCTAAAAATTCCCCCGCATTACCCAATAAAGCAAAGTGCTTACCATATAACTTACTCACATTTGCCGAGTAGCCTTTTATATTTTTTGCTGGAGTTAATAACTCACGCTGTGCTAACAGTGTTTTTAAATAAGGGTCTTGCTCTATAAATTGATTTAGTAAATCGCTAGATTCATCATCATTAAAACGCTCTGACTGCGCCACAACCCCAATACTCGCAGTACCATCACTAAAGGGAATAAGCCAATACCACACGTCTGAATATTGAGGGTGTACGGTAATCAAAATTTTATTTCGATCGAAGCTTGTATCACTAATATTGTCTTTAAAGTGACTAAAATAAGCGCTTCGAACAGGAAAGTTAGAAGGAAGCTCTAAATCTAACAATTTTGGTAATACACGCCCAAAGCCACTTGCGTCCAATACAAATCGGGCATTAACGCGGTAAGCTTGCTGCTGCTCATTGTGTACCACTAATGATGCACCATTTGGCTCATCACAGTAGTCAACCACCGTGTGCTTATATCTGATTTCTACGCCTTGTCCTTGTGCTTTGTCTGCTAATAATTTGTCAAAGTCGGCTCTTTTCACTTGATACGTAGTGCCTGGGCCTTTAGTAAATTTTTCAGTGAAGTTTATAGTTGTATTTTGCCCTGCCCGATGAAAAGCAGCGCCATCTTTAAACTGAAAACCTAAAGCCGCTGCATTGTTATGTAGTGTATCGATTAAGCCCGCGTCTTCTAAGTACGCCATACATTGCGGCAGTAAGCTTTCACCAATTGAAAAACGTGGAAACGCCTGCTGTTCAAGTACCAGTACCCGCCATCCCTTTTGAACTAAAAGACTACTAGCCAATGCACCAGAAGGCCCAGCGCCAATAACAACAACATCGTACTGCTCAAGGTTATTCAAATTATTGTTCCTTTTGAGGCTTTAAAACACTCAGCGGTGATAAAAAGTAAATAGCTAAAATCCCTACCATTACACTCAGCCCAAAGCTAAAAATAGCGGGTGTATCAGAAGCACTCAACATGCCAAATACCCACATTGATGACGCAGCCGATAAGCTAATCGCTAACACATTTTTGGGCTCTAACTTATTTATTTGATAAAAAACGAGGTAATCAATTGCTAAGGCAATAACAAGTAACGCACCGAGTAAATTAAATAACGACAAGCTACCTTGAATCGCATTACATACCCAAAGCATGCTCAACACCACAACAGATAGAATGGTCACCTGCAGCAGCGCTATCTTAATCGAAAATCGCCAACTAAAAAGCAGCCAACTAATAAAACCCGCAAGCACTAGGCTTAATAGTAAATATTCACGGTAATCACTTAATAAAGTACTAATTTGTTTAGGTTTATTATAAAGGTAAATTCCATTATTTTTTTCAACCTCATTAATTAGTTGATCAGATGAAATACCCGAAATAGACATCCATGTTATCGATTGACTTGGCTCAACAACCATTTGAGAAAGCAGTAATGGTTTAAATGTACTCGTGGCGAGTGTTTCATAAGTTAATAACGGTGCCTTTGTACTTGTTAACGCTTGCCCTGTAACGCGCTCTGCAATATCCAAAGTCCCTTTGTTTTTAGCCTGTTCAAACAAGGCTTGGTTATCCCTCTGCTTTTGTAAACTAGGCAACCAATGGCTAATGCTATTATTTTTAAAATTAGGGTTTAGTTGGGTTAAGCGTGTTAAAAATTGTTCTTGTTTTTGTAAAAGCGCTTCGTCGCTATCTGCAAACATAAAAACAATTTGGGTGTCCCATTGCCCAAGTAATAACAAATGCTTTTTTTCGTTTAGCATTAAATGTTCGGAGCTTGCATTTAATAGCTTTACATCATCATTAAAGCTAATAGGTTTTATTAAAAATAACGCACTTATAAGGGCTAATAACGTAATGAGTATTGGTTTTTTTAAACTATTACAATATAAAAAACCCTTAATGAGCTTTTGACTCATCAATAGACTCGAAGGCGATAACGTGAGTGTAGATTGCCACAATGGCAAAACTAAAACTGTAAATAGCCAAGCACTCACTAAACCCGCAATAACAAACACGCCAACTTGAGATAATAACGTTAGTGGCGCACCTAGTAAGCAGCAATAACCCAGCGTAGTCGTAATAAGAGACAGTAAAAGCGCAGATTGAGTCCCTTTGCTGTAGCCTTTTTCATGCTCTTTTTTGGCTAAGTCAGTCATACCATGAAATGCATAATCAATGGCAATACCAATCAAGGTGACTGCAAAAACAAGCGTTAATAAATGAATAGTATTAAACAGCAACACCATAGCGATAGCGCCACCAATAAGTGCGCTCAGTACGGTAAAGCTTGCTAATAAAATACTGTTTAAACGCCTAAATACCCAAAATACCATCGCAATAAGGGCTAATAAGCTAATGCCACCAAACAAGCTCATCTCGTATTTAGCTTGTTTAGCATTTTCAGCCGTATGAAATAGCACACCAGAGTAAGTAATGCTTAAATCAGGGTAGGTTTCATTAAGTAAATTGATCTGTTTAATTATCGAGCCAGCTAAATCAATTGATTTATTAACCCCTAAATTTTCAGGCGCTAAGTTTGCCAAAATGACACGGTATTCAACGCCTTTTAAACGTCGAGTTAAACGACCTTGTTCAAGCGTAAACAATTGGCTTTGTTTTAAGTTATCTTCTATAAATGCCGCTAAGCTCAAACTTGTATCTTTGCTTAAGGTAGCACTTACAAATGGGTTGCCTAACTGATTTAATTGCTCAAGGTAATAATGTTCAAACGTTGTTTTTTTGCTTAATGTTTGCTTGTAAGTATCACTTAATAACGCATGTTTGAAAGGTGAGAATGTTTGCGCTAAATCGTTAACGGACGGAAAGTTAAATGTGCTTTTAATTGCATTATCGTCGAGCCATTTTTGGAAATCGTCAAATGCTTTATTTTTATTATGTCCTGCAAACGAGAACATAATACGGTTAGCATTTTGCTGAAAAAAAACATCTTCCGCATGTGCAATTTGGGAGTGCGACTTTGGCAATAAGCTAAACATATCGGCGCTAAACGTTGGTTTAGACAGCCAAAAAGCTGCAGCAAAAAGTAAAATTAAACTGCTAAACCACCCTACAATAACGGTAATTCGTTTTGCCACTGCATTATTTAAAAACATAATTTTATTTGGAATAAGTAAACTCAATTTTTGTGTTATTTCCTGAGTGCTCATTTAGTGTAATACTGCTCACTTGCTTAGCAGTTTCACATAAAATAAAATCACTAAATAATTGCTTTAGCATAGCTTCTTTTGGTATTAACTGTGTGCAACTGTCTTGCATTTTAGCAATGTCAAAACGTGTTTCCAGAGCACTCATATTTACGCTGAGTAAGTCACTCAGTAATCCTACAAATTGCTCGCTACCGGGTTGTGGTATTAACTCACCATTGGCATTTTGTGCAAGTACTTTGCCGTTTTCTATTATGAGCATATTCTCAACAGGCATTTTCACTTGCCAAATTAGTTTTTCGTCAATTAACGAAAAAACACCCGACGAAATAAAAGGCTTAGCAAATCCATTAAATTGCTTATATTGCTTAAACTCACCTTTAATAGCTGCTGCATTTACTACAGAGCAAAACAGCAAAAAGCTAATGGCTATGCTCAATGTAAAACATTTTAAAAAATTCATTTAATCGCCTATAAAATAAAAATTTAATTCAAAACCGCTTTTAACTTATTAAATAAAATAGCGGGTGATTCAAATTGCATTTCTTTGGAGCTAACCTCAACCGCAACTTGCGTGGTTGAGGCTTTAGTAAGGCGCTTATTAGTTAGCGAGTCAGTGATTACGTAATCAATCCGTAGTCTATTCTCGTATTCTTTTAAATAAGCCGCTACTTTAATTTTTTGAGTAAATACTGCTGAGGCAACATACTTTATTTGCATATCAACGATTGGCCACGCGTAGCCCGATTCATGCATTTGCGGGTAATCATAATCAAATAACCGCAGTAACTCGCAGCGCGCTACTTCTAAATAACGTGGGTAATTACCATGCCATACAACATTCATTGGGTCGCAGTCATAAAATGGAATTTCAATTTCTACCACATGAGTTAATAATGCACCTTTACTATTCATACAACGCCCAACGTTTAGTTTGAATATACCCTATTGTTTGCCTTAGCACGGCTTCCATTGGTCTATCCTCAGTGAGGTTTTCAAAGTAATCAGTTATATCGGTATACATGTTTTGCATATCTTGCGTTAAAGTCGAAAACTCAAGATCGCCTTGCTTAATACGTAATCTAACACCTTGAATACTTGCTAATAACGTACTTGCTAACACTTGTTCTGTTAGCTGTAAAATACGTAAACAATCGCGAGACGCAATAGTTCCCATACTCACTTTATCTTGATTATGACACTCCGTAGAGCGAGAAAAAACGCTGGCCGGCATGGTTAGCTTTAATGCCTCTGCAGTGTAAGCACTACAGCCAATTTGAACCGCTTTAAAACCATGATTAATATAACGGCGCTCTGGTGCACTATCAGACAAGTTTGAAGGTAAACCATTGTTGTACTTAGTATCAACCAAAGAAGCGATTTGTCTGTCTGCTAAATCAGCAAGGTGTGCAACGGCTGTTTTCATGCTATCCATTGCCATAGCAATGTGGCCTCCGTAAAAATGCCCGCCGTGCAATACATGCTCACCTTGGCCGTCAATTATTGGGTTATCGTTTGCTGAATTAAGCTCGTTTTCTATCATGTGCCTAAAAAACGGCAGACTGTCTTGCAGAACACCAATAACATGGGGTGCACAACGGATTGAATACCTATCTTGAAGTCTGTCTGCATTACGAGGGTGATCGTGATGGTTTAAATCGTCTCTTATCCAACGTGCAATTTGCTGCTGCCCAGGATGTGGCTTAACTGAAAATAATATCTCATCAAAATGATGGCTATTTCCTTTAAGCGCTAAACTTGATAATGCAGTAATACGGCTCGCCAGTTTAGCTAAGTAATTAGCCCTATCAAACGCTAAACACGCTAATGCAGTCATTACCGCTGTGCCATTCATAACGGCAAGACCTTCTTTTGGCCTTAGAGTGAGTGGCTCTAAGCCAACTTCTTTCATAACTTCTGCACTGTTACGTACTTGGTCTTTGTAAAACACATCACGTTCGCCTACCATCGCACCTGCAACGTAAGATAACGGTGTTAAATCGCCACTTGCACCTACTGACCCTTCTTGAGGGATCACAGGCACTATATCGTTATTTAAGTAATCTTTAAGTAGATGCAGCATTTCCCAGCTAATACCAGAGTAGCCCTGTGAAAGTGATGTTAAGCGGGTCGCTAAAATTGCACGCCCTTGCACTTTATTAAATACATCCCCGAGTCCACAGCCGTGAAAGCGAGTTAAATGCAGAGGTAATTCATCAACTAAATCAAGGGGTACAGCCACCGTTACAGAATCACCGTAACCAGTAGTAACGCCGTAAATTACGCCATCTTCTTTTAAAAGTGTGTCTAAAAAATGCAAAGCGCTATTAATTTTAACGCTAAAAGTTTCACAGCTATTTAATTGCACTTGTGTTTCATTAAAGGCAACTCGAACAATATCTTCAATTGATAATCGCTGATTGCCAAAAAGCTGTATATTTTGTTCAGTCACACTTGTTCTCCATTGATTGATCGCGCACTACCTGCTGATCACTTTTCCAAAAATCGTAAAAATTAAACCACTGATAAGGATATAAAGCTGCGTAATAACTCAAACGCTGTGCATAGTCAGTAATAATAAGTGTTAGCGCCTGCTGTCGCTCTCGTCGAGGCATTTTTAATGATTGGCTGTAATGTTCAAATATCACTTGATACTTTTTGCTTTTTTTATCTTTTAAACAAAACAAAAAGTAAACAGGGCAATCAAGCAGCGCAGCTAATATAAAAGGTCCCTGTGAAAATGGGGCTTTTTTGCCTAAAAAAGGTACCTGTACCGACCGAGAAGCCGTTGTTGTGCTTGTTCTGTCACCAACAATAACGATTATTTCTCCCTGCTCTACTTTTTCTTTTAGTAAAATAGCTAAGTCAGGCCCCATATCAGTCACTTGTATTAAATTGACCGACACATCTGGGTTAATCTTTTTAAGCATTTTATTAAATTCAACAGCGTGATGGGTAAACACCAGTACATTTATTTTTTTACTGCTGCGGTGCTGGCTAAGTGCCCTGCACACCTCTAAATTACCCAAGTGGGAACCTATAAAAATAGCCCCTTGGTTTTGCTCATCTAGCTCAGCAAATAAATGCTCATTAGTGTATTTAATATCACGTTGGGTTATTCGCCCAAGCCAAGCATCAATTTTATCTAATGCGCTATCTGCAAAACTGCAAAAGTGCGTTAATTGCTTTTTAAACGTAACAGGTTGTTTGCAGCCTTGGTAAACATTAACCTGCGCTAAAAACGCTTTAGATGCTACACGCGCTACTTTTCCTGTTAAAAAAAGATAAAAAACCACAGGAAACAAAACAATCCACAGCCCTTTTCTACCCAGTAATTTATGAGCAAATAACAGTATTTGAATACCTAAGAAATTACCGCGCTCTTGCATTTTAGACCAGTGTTTAGCGGCCATAACGCCTCTTTAATTTATGCCAAATTAACACAGGAGAGCGAATCAACATTCCAAAAAACAAGCGGGTGTGTAACCACGAAATACGCACGTTATCGTGTAAAGGCTGAAAATGAGAAAGCCCATTTTCGGGGTAAATTACTTGGCTAGGTAAAAATACAAAAGGCACATTGCGCCAATATAAACGCACTAAAATTTCGGGGTCAAAATCCATGCGTTTTCCAAGCGATACCTCATCAATTAGCTTTGTACTTTGCTCAAGCGGATATACTCTAAAGCCACACATCGAATCTACAATTGTAAAACTTAACGTTTCAATCCATACCCAAATATGCGTTAAATAACGTGCTAAATAACGGTGTTTAGGCACTGAATCGTCATATATTGGGCAACAGCTTATAAGCGCTTTAGGCTGAGCGTTTGAAAGCGCTATGAGTTTTTTAATATCAGATAAGTCATGCTGACCATCAGCATCAACCTGTATCGCATGCGAAAAACCTAGCTTATATGCTTGCTTTAAGCCTGTTTGTACCGCGCCGCCTTTACCTTGATTATCGTCGTGGGTAACTACACTCAACTGCGTGTATTTTGCATCAAGATTACTGAACACACTTTTAGCTTCGACGCTGCTTGCGTCATCAACCATAATAATAGGAAGATTAAATGACGATAATTGGCTCAGTACATCATCAATAACCGTAATGTGATTATAATTTGGGATAACAATACAAAAGTTATTCATTTATTAGGCTTTCAAAAACAACACGGCCAGATGCATGCTGTCCTTTGTTTGAATTATACGAAAAGGTATATTTATTCTCTGCTTTTTGCTCAAGCAATAATTCGATTGTTATACCTGGGGTAATCACTACCTGAAACTTTAATACTTCAACATTTTTAACAGATTGCTGAACATTATAATATTTACAAATTGCAGCCACAGCCCAGTCTAACTGCACAACACCTGCGAGTATTGGACCACCCGTAAAGTGTCCTTTGAAATAATCTAAATCATGAGGAACTAGTAAGCTTAATTTACACTTTTGCTCTACTTGTTCACAAGACAGTAAATCTGGCTGTGTTTTAGTCAACTTTTGCAAAAAGACTCTCCAATGCTTTTAAATTTAACTTTGCCTGTGAGTTGTATGGTAATTGTTCTACAAAACGCCACTTTTTAGGGATACAAATTCGCTCAAAGCGCGCTAATGCATGCGCTTTTAATAAATTATTTGTAGCTAACTTACCGTCACCATTAAAAAATATCTGCCCTTTATGCGTAAGCACAATAATAGCGCCTACTATTAATCGCTCACCAGGCAAGGCAATTACTTTAGCTTCACTTACCCACTCACTAGTACACAAATGCTGTTCTAGCTCATCTAAACTTAATCGCTTTTCTTCTAATTTTATAATTCGATCGAATCGACCTAATAATCTAAATTGACCATTTTTAAGCACTTCGCCTCTATCATCTAGAGGGTAATTTTTGTCAGGAACGAGCGGTGAGTTTAAAATTAAACGCTGATCGTCCAAGGCCCTTACTTTAATACCCAAGAATGGCTGCCAAAGGCTAACCTTTTCAAGTGAAGTAACTTGTCGATATGCAATACCACCTGTTTCGGTACTACCAAAAACTTGTGTGACTGGTTTATTCAATTGCTTAAACAATGATACAGCATCTTCGTTTAGTAGCGGTCCACCTGATGAAAAAATCCATTGTAAATTAGACTTATTATCCACTAAAACATTATCAATACATAACCGTTTTAACTGCGCAGGGCTTGAAACAAACACTACTTTTTTAAATAACTTAAGCTTTGTAGCTACATGTTCTGGGTAATGCAGTAGCTCTGTATTTACAACCTTTTCTGCGCGTAATGGCCACAATAATCTAAACAATAAGCCGTATATATGCTGATGCGAAACGCTCGCTATAAAAATAGGATTATCAACCAGTGCGTAGCTGTTTATTAATGTATTTAATTCTTTATTTATTACCTGCCACGTTTTTACAATTGGCTTTGCTTTACCCGACGAGCCCGACGTGTAAAAAACAATTGTACCTTCTTCAGGCCATTTAATTATTTCAAGAGATACGAAATGAGGTTGATTGTCTAACGTACCTACATCTAAAAAATCAGCCACTAAATCGGCTACTAATTCAGATTCACCAATAAAAAAAGGCGTTTGTTTAAGTAAGGAGTTTAACGTTGCAGGTTGCCCATTCGACGGCAAAATCACTGCGTTACCGTGTGATGCTAAAGCAAATAGGTACACGGCAAATTTGTAGGTGTCTGTGGTGTATAAAACAACCGATGATTTAGTATTTAACGTTGATAGCTTTGCTAAAACTTGGTTTATATCACTAACAAACTGATACTCTAAAATATTATTGTCGTTATGATTAAAACATGCTCTTAACGCATTGCTTTGAAAAGCATTAAACACCGGCGTTCCTTTTTACTTTTTGTCTTACTAGCCACTCTATCGCAAACAATGCGCCCATGCCTAAGTAAGCAATAAAACCATTATAAAAAGCCCAAGTTTCTAGGCTACTAAAAATACTGGTGTACAGGGCAATACCACCGTTCAGTACAAAAAACACACACCACACTAGCGTTACTTTTTTTGTATAAATTACACCGTTTTCATCAAGTGAGGGCTCAGTAATTCGCGCAAAGGTTTCAATAATAGAAGGCCCTTTATACAATGAATACGCAAACACAACTAACATAACTAAATTAATGATTACGGGATACAAACGCAGCCCTAAGTCGCTATCCATTACCTTGGAAATCAAAATAGTAATGGCTGCTAAAAATGTAGCGGGCTTTAACCACGGCATTTTATCAAACAAAGTTCTGCTTAACCAAAGTCTAAGCCCGAGTAAAAATAGCAGTAATACTGTAATAATCTGACTATTAAAACGCGTAAGGCCTACGTAAACAATAATAGGGTAGCAAGCCAAGCAAATCATAATTAACGTTGTTAAAACTGCTTTTAACATAGTATTAGTTAACTAACTTTTCTATTTCGGTGACTATGTCTTGCACTGTGCGCACAAGCTTAAAGGCATCAGGCTCAATTTTTTTACCTGTGATTTCTCTTAATTTTACAACTAAGTCAACTGCATCAATACTGTCTAAATCAAGATCTTGGTACAGGTTAGCCTCTAAGCTAATATCTTCTGGGTCTATTTCAAATTCGTTTTCTAAAATGCCGTGTAATACATCATAAATTTCAGCAGCGGTTTTCATCTTTCTTCCTACTTTTATATATTAAGAACGTGCTTGTTCAATAAATTTTGCTAAAGAATTAACTGAGGCAAAGTGCGCTTTAGTTTGCTCAGAGTTTGCATCAATTTTTACATCGAATTGCTTCTTTATCGCAAGGCCAAGTTCTAATGCATCTATGCTATCTAGCCCTAGACCATCTACAAATAAAGCATCATCATCTTGAATGTCAGCAGTGGTCATGTCTTCAAGGTCAAGGCTTGAGATAATCAGTTGTTTTATTTGTTCTTTTAAGTCGCTCATATATTTTTTAGCTCTTGTGTAAAATAATGTTGTAAATCTTTAGTCAATTGGCGTGATTGCATCGCAGGCATATCGCTGTGGTACGTTGCACAATTAAACTGCTGGCTCGCAAGCCCCATTGTAAAATGCGCCTGATATGGCGCGACCTTATACCAAGGTGTGCCTTTGGTTAAAGTGTTTGGCTTCATTTTAATTAAAAAAGTAGTAATGGGCGCATGACACCTAATTGCAATATTTGCAGCGCCTCGTTTAAACTTTAATGCTTTGTTAGGCTCTGTCCGTGTCCCTTCTGGAAATACAATTAAGTTATTACCCTTTTGCAAACTGCGCTCACACTCTCGTAATAGCTCCTGTGGGTCCTCATTACTTATGTAGCCGGTGCTTTTAATAACGCCACGCATAAAAGGGTTTTTAAATAAATGTGCTTTTACTACGCAATCTGCATTTTTTACTACCGAAATTAAAACAACAACATCAATTAAAGAAGGATGGTTTGCTAATATCAATTGCCCTTTTAAGCCTGCAATTTTTGCTTTATCGTTGACATGAAATCGAATAACGCCCGTTACATGCATTAAACTAACAAACCATTTGAAGCTATAATGTACTGTTTTTCGAGCATTAAGCTTTTGTTTAACTGAGTCACTTTGAAATAGGCGCTGAGCAGGAAAAACAATAAAGGCTAATACTAAACCACCAATTCCAAAAACTGAAAAGCAAAATGCAGTCGCAATAATCCGCCAAATCAATCCACATAGCCTTTGTGCATTTTTAAGCATGGTACGTAAGCTGCCAATCGTGCTCAAGCGTGTTATGAACAAGTAATGTATTGCTTCGCTCATACAAAGCTTTAGCGCATTGAATACTCATTGGTAAGTCGCTTTTTTCCATGCCCATATTAAATACTTTATTTAAACTAAAATGGGGTTCGCCTTTTTGCGGCGCTCTTATTATTAAACCAATAGAGTGTGCTATTTGCTGTTCATCGGCATACTGAGCGTAAATATCAGGGAGAGTCTCATCGGTATGAACTATTAACATGTGTGGCTGATCGTTATCAGCAAGTCTTACAAAGCCATCTACGAGCGCATAAATAAAGCTTTCGGCTCCTGCAGCAATAGCATTTGTAGCACTTGTATTACCCTGTATTATCCCGAAAAGCCCCGATGCGGCATTATGCACACTTAACCCAAAACCAGTGGGCGACAATGGCTGATCATTTACTACATCAACAAGTAAGTTAGCCGTTTTGTGAAAATCGCCGTGGCGAGAAGAAAAGACACTCGGTAAGTTAACATAATTACCTTGTGTGCTTACTTGATGAGCACTGAAGAGTGCCATTTTAATAAAGGAAGTCATTCGGCGTCGCTGCATAGCAGGCACCCAACTAAGATTTAATACGGAGGAATCAAACCAATTACTCTCTTTTATTTGTCGCTGTTCGGGCTTTATCCATATAGCGAGTTCTTCAACAACAAATTCCACAGCTCTGCATATTTTATAAGATATAAGGGAGAGAATTTTACCGATTTTAGCAATAGAAGTAAATAATCATTAATAAAAAGCACTGAACTACCCCCCTGTTCAGCGCTTGCTCATATTGCTAAGAAAGTAGAGCTATATCATCCTGCTTTATGCACTTAGCTTTACCGCCAACAACATCGTTGTTATTTAACTCATTAATTAAAACTTCGCCTTGAGCTTGTTGTTCATCACTAAGCGGTAAATACGGTAATCTAAATACTGGATTTACTGCACCTGTCATCATCATCGCAGTGTTAATAGCAATAGGGTTTGGCTCACAGAACAACCAGTTCATTAATGGTTGTAATGACGTATTTAACTCATCATTTTTAGTATCCATTAATTGGCGAAACAACCCAGGAATAAGGTTAGAAGTAACCGAAATAACACCGTGAGCTTTGTGTACATGACGAGCGTCGTGTGCTTCATCGTCGTTACCAGACCAACACGCAATGCCTTGCTGCTCATAGTGTGCAATGCGCTCATTGCCGCCACATTCTTTAATACCAATTAGGTTCGAATGCTGTGCTAATGGTTCAATAATATCAGGTGTTAGGTCTTGACCTGTGCGACCTGCTACGTTGTAAATAAAGGCAGGTCCAATATCAAGTACTCGTTTAAAGTGCTCTTTAACACCCGCGATTGACGTACGTCCGTAATATGGGTTAATTTGCAGTGCTGCATCCATACCGCTGGCAAAGCCATATTTAGTTGCTTTAATCGCTTCACGGGTGTTGTTACTACCGGTATTACCAACAATAACCAGTTTGTCACCATATTTGTTTGCACTGTGCGCTATAAGCATTAAATGCTCTTCCCAGTTCATTAACTGGCCTTCGCCTGTTGTGCCACCGACTACGATGCCATCAACGCCCGCTGCAATTTGTATTTCAACGAGTTCATCGTACTTTGCGAGATCAATTTCACCGTTTGCTAAATATGGCGTTTTAATAGCTGTAATAAGGCTTGCTTGTTTAATTTGGTCTAGGGTGCGCATAAAAATTCATTATTTATAAAACTTGCGCTATTTGTAACATACTTGCCGGTATTTTTGGAGGTATAAGCGCACATTTAATTATAAAATCGCTTGTGTTATTGAGTTTGGTAATACAAAATGAATAACTGTATATATAAACAGTGTTTTATTTTAACGATACCAGAGGCTTTATGCGTTTATCTGACTACTTAGCAACTCATTTTTATAACACCGATGAACTGTGCCAAGCATTAAACATAGATGCAGATACACTTTTAGCTTGGCAAGAGCGAAGTGTGTTCCCCAAACCAAGTTACTGTATTAAAAGTCAACTTAGCTGCAGCTCATATTCGGGTTTGTATGAATGCGAAGAATATGACGACTATTATCCGCGCGGCTGTGTTAATTGGGGGCAAGGTCTTTTAAAACAAAAAATAGAATCATCAAGCCATGCTTTTAATTATTTTGCGCGGCAATATACTGTAAGCCTAACTAAACTCGCTCAGCAAGGATTTACGTTTAGCGAAGAGCTATTTGGCTGTGAAATAGACGAGCACTTACAGCAAGTTTGGCAACAGTTTTTATGCAGTAAATATGGCGTACTTACTCAAAATGGATTAATAGACGAAATAGTCTCGGTAGACATTGGCAGGCTACTAGTTGACGACATTACAGAACTGCGCAGTAAAGCGAGTTTAAACCAAGAAGAAAGAGCGCTATTACACCCCGCCATAAAGCTTTTAAACAAAGCGCTAGGGCATGGCGCCGATCATGAAAAACAACATACATTACGCACCCGCTATATAGATGCACTTATTTTAAAATACGATTTATCTATTAAATAGTTTTGCATTAGTTTAATTATTTTAGGATTATTTGACGAACAACAAGAGCTGTTAACTTAATTGTTACGCAAAATATAATTTAAAGGCACTGACTCAATGACAATCAAAACACAAATAAGTGTAATTTCTGCTGTAATCACTATCCTGTCTTTTAATACACTAGCTAAAGCTAACCACGAAATAGTAAATGACGACATAATAAAAATACAGCGTGCAGCGCTTGCTAAAAACACCGCTAATAAAGGTTTTGGGCCACAATCTCCACGCAATATTGATAATTATAAAGGCGAAAACACGGCAGTTTTCTCTCATGCCCCAACTTCATCAAATATGAATTTATGTAATATACACTTTCATAAAAATGCTGAACACGCCGGTGGCGAATTTAGCAAATATGCAGGAAATGGTAATGGAAAAGGCTTTAAAAGTGGCTACTTATATTCAGGCTCTTTAACTAAAAGTGAAAGTAAACCAGCAAAAATTGAAATTTGTCCGAGCGATCACGGCGCGCTTTTAGTTGGCGATACCATTGAGGTTCATAACGTTCATACGTCAGCAATTGTAAAACCAGGCCCTACCTTGGGGAGTTGTTTAAGTGATTCGATTAAAAATCCGCAACTACGTGTTGAAGCTCAAGTATATGTATTAGTAAACGATGCTAACGCACTTGATTTTGCTCAAATAAGCGCCGTGTCATCTGTTAATGGTTACTATCAAGCTATTGCTACACCGACAAATACGGGTAAACCTGTTGTTTATAGCGGTTCAACTACTGGCCCGAGTTACAACGCAGCAGGCTCTCCTTTTCAAGTAACATGGTCAGTTAAACCAAAAGTGGCAAAGGTTGATATAAACAGTGTTGGTAAATGGTGTGAAAGTAACGTCTTTAATGAAGATCATGCCCACGGCGTACGAAATCTCGTAATAAATCCCGCACTACTCTCTAAAATTAAATAATTAAAATTTAGCCAAATAAAAACAACCCACTAATTAGCTGTCTCTTGATCACAAGTCTGACTCAAGAGATTTTGCTAAATCGTAGCCTTCCAGGATGGCTTGTAACTTAAGCCATCCTTGCCATAACACTTTCACAGATGCACGCCCTGTGCGC
>NZ_JACJDW010000043.1:0-26413 GCF_014163745.1 Pseudoalteromonas sp. SR44-2
CAATTGAGACTCTAATTTGTTTGCCTCGCTACCTAAGTAGGTTGGCTGTTAGAACTCAATCTGTACGAGTGCCCACACAGATGATTGCTTTATATTGTTAAAGAACGTTTTGAGTCGCTTTAGCGTCTCAAGGGATGCGAATAATACACCCTTTATTTTTCGAGTCAACACTTTGTTTTAAAATTTCTTTCGACAATTTAAAACCGAAGTTTTATTTAACTCTCTGAGTAGTTCGTGCCTTGCTATGCTTCAGCGTTTCCCGTCTCAGTGGGGTCGCATTATAGGGAGATCCAAAAACAGATCAACCCTTTTTTTAGATCTTTTTACTGTTCGAACAAAAATAGAACAAAACCACGTAAAACCACATGAAAACCCGTCTAAGATGATGCTTTTTTATGCTCTTATTTATTATTTAATACAAATATCATTGCTATGTTTGATTTAGGCGTTAAGATAGCAAGTTCACAATGTTAAATTAATGTTTATTTCCTGTTTATTGGTAGATCTAAAATGAAATTACCCGATCAAAAATCTTTTATCTTCTCTGTTATTCTTGCTGTAGTTGGTTTTGTTGTTGTTGAGTTTGCTTTAGGCGGCTTAGCTTTAAACCCTGCATTACTATTTGGTGCTGGTTTATTAATAGGTGCGATTGCTATTGCTGCAATATCATCTGATGTGACTGAAGAAGCTGAAGTTAAAACAAAAACGCTTTATGTTGGTAACCTTCCTTATCGTGCAAACGAAGGTGTGGTTCGTGCATTATTTGAAGAACAAGGCAAAGTATTCAATGTTCGTTTATTAAAGGATAAGAATACTGGCAAACGTCGTGGCTTTGGTTTTGTTGAAATGGCGCAAGCTGATGCAGACAATGCAATTGCTAACTTGAACGATAGCGAGTTCCAACAACGTACTTTAAAGGTACGTGAAGCAAAACAAAAACAAGAAGATGATTCTAATGCTCTACGTACTGAGACGGATCAGTCAGTGTAACTAGCTTTACCGCTAGCTTATTGCTAAACACATCAGCCGTTGCATAATATTGCAGCGGCTTTTTTATGTCTGTTTGTTTATCCGCACATAAGTTAAGTTGGTTAAGTAGGAAGTTGACTCTATTTGCTATCGCTACACCTGAATCAAGTAATTTTACATTCCCTTCAAAGTACTGACTAATCGGCCCTGCTAATATCGGAAAGTGCGTACACCCTAGTACAAGTACATCTATAGTTTTATCTATATGTAGTTCATCAAGTACTTGATACAACTTATTTGTATCTAAAGAGCCTGTAAAAAAGCATTCCTCAGCTAACGTTACTAATTCAACACTACTATACAGATTAACGATCACATTACGTGCATGTTCAGCAATTAATGTTTTTGTGTATGAACTAGCGACCGTTGCCGGCGTGGCTAACAAGCCAATATGATTTGAGCGTGTTAATTCTGCCGCAGGCTTTATTGCTGGCACAACACCTACAATAGGAATATCCGTAATTTGGCGAACAGCGCTGAGTGCAGATGTAGAAGCTGTATTACACGCTATTACAATTAAATCGACGTTAAGCGTGTTGGCTTTGATGAAATGAATAAGTGAACATAATCGGTTAATTATAGTTTGTTGGGACTGAGCACCATAAGGTAGTAATGCATTATCCATAAAATAGCTGTACTGAGCATTGGGGATACTTTGCTTGATATGTTCAAGTACAGTAGTTCCACCAATACCTGAATCAAAGACCATTATATGCGCTGACAAACTACCGTTCCTACTTTACTTTAAGATCGGCAGTTTGCCATGAGGTTTTTATAAAAGAAAGTAGTTTAACTTTGCGTGGCTTCTAAATCAGTAAGCCTGTCGGCTGCTGAATTTAACTGATTAAGGTTTTCGAACATAGACTTTGTATAATCTACTAACTTATCTATTTGTTCCTGATCTTGATTTAACCATTGGAGAATGCCAGCTAGCTGATTTTGTAATCCAAGCTCACCCGCTTTTTCAAAAGCGTTTTTAAGGTCGTCATTAAAAGGGGCTAAACCCTCTGCTACTTGTTTTTCTGGTGCTGGTTTATATTCTTCATAGCTTTTAACTGTTGCTATTGTTTTTGTTTGGCGTAAATCCATAGAAAAAGCCACCAGCTGCTCGCTGTCTAAACTCAGCTCTTGCGCTTGTTCAAATGCTTCATCTAAATCACCACCAAAAAAGGTTTTACTTAAATCTTGTAAGTCTTCCATCATCGCATTAATAGCTTCTTGCTCTTGCTCGTTTAAGTCACCATTTACCGACATCGAAAATGATACCTGTCGAGATTGCGATGATGAGCTTGCAAACGACTCACTATTACTATTTTGCTGATAGCCACTTGCCGATTGAGATTCAAATGCATCAGCAAAGCTAATACTTACCTCATCGCCTTCTGCTGTAGTAAATTTATATTCTGCATTACTCGTCATACTGACGTATTGGGCCTGGCTTATATTTACGCTGGCAGGTTGTGGGTTAAATAACGACTCTTCAAACTTATCCAGCCCATTGTAAATTCCCTCTTTGGACTTATTAATGCCCTCTTCCATGTCATCATTAAATACGCCAGTACCTTTGAGTTCATCAACAGCGTCATCAATCCCTATTTGGACTCCTTTGCGCGCATCGCCTAGCATATCTTTGAGCTTTTCGTCATCAGCGCCGTTAGCTTTTGCTTTATTTACAGCACTACTTACAAAATCGAGTACGTTTTTTACTATTTCATCAAAATCAAATAGTGGTTTATCTGCTTTTTTTTCTGCGATAGGTAATCCAAGCTGCTCAGCCATTTTATCGCCAAGCACCTTTGCGGCCAACTCTCGGCCTCGTTGTTGATAGCTATCTTGAGGAGACGTAATTGTAGGTTGCTGTATATCAGCTTTATTATTGAATTTATTGATGTTGTTGTTTGGCGTAAAGCCATAATTACCTATTTTCATGATTCGTCTCCTAAGCGTGCGTAGTTTATTATCGGCTATAACAACAAAAACTAAAGTACAATGTTCAATAAAACAGCATAAATGCTAGCCAAAACTAGACAAATACGCAGCGCTCCCTACAATAGCGCCGATAAACAGATCTTAGATAAGGTAGTAGCGTTAATGGCAGTTATTAAAATAGATACCACACAGTACCAAGCGCAGTTAAGTGAAAAAGAGCAGCGCATTAGTACGCAGTTTCAACGTTTTGGTGTGGAGCAACTAGAAGTATTTAGCTCAGAGCCAACTAACTACCGCCAACGTGCTGAATTTAGAGTATGGCACGACGGTGACGATCTGTTTCACATTATGTTTGATCAACAAACAAAAGAAAAAATCCGTGTTGACACATTTGACCCAGCAGCGCCTCTAGTAGGTGAAATAATGCAGGTGATGATTGAAAATCTTAAGCCTTGTGAAATATTACGCCGTAAGTTATTTCAAATCGATTACCTATCAACGCTAAGCGGTGAAATTTTAGTAAGCTTGCTTTATCACAAACCACTTGATGATGAATGGTTAAGTGAAATTAAAGCACTTAAAGAAAAGCTAAGCAGTAAATACAAAATTGACTTTATAGGCCGTGCTCGTAAACAAAAAGAAGTACTAGGTGATGACTTTGTAACTGAACGTTTAACAGTTAATGGTCAAGAGCTTATATACCAACAAGTAGAAAATAGCTTTACTCAGCCTAATGCAAAAGTAAATATTAATATGCTGGAGTGGGCACAAGATTTATGTAAACCACTTAAAAATGATTTACTAGAACTGTATTGTGGTAACGGTAACTTTTCAATTGCATTAGCGGGCTGTTTTAATAAAGTATTAGCGACGGAAATATCAAAATCATCTGTTCACTCTGCTCAATACAACATTGCTAAAAACAACGTAGAGAACTTAGATATTATTCGTATGTCGAGTGAAGAGTTTACTCAAGCAGTGAATGGCGAACGTACTTTCTCTCGTTTAGAAGGGATTGATTTAAAAAGCTATGACTGCCAAACCATATTAGTTGATCCACCACGCGCGGGTATGGATGAATTAACGTGTGACTTAGTGGCTAATTACGAAAACATAATTTATATATCCTGTAATCCTGAAACTCTTGAGCGTGACCTTGATCACTTAACACGTACGCATAACGTTAAGCGCTTTGCTATATTTGATCAGTTCCCTTATACGCATCACATTGAGTCGGGCGTTTTCTTACAGCGCAAATAAATACGCTCAGTAAACGTTAACCATAAAAAAAGCTCCTTAAGGAGCTTTTTTTGTTTTAGCTAAACTTACTTGTTAGCTAAGTAATTTATTAATTTGCTAATGTCTTCAGGTTTAGTAATACCCGACTCACGACCTAGGTTTAATTTGTACTTACCATTTACAATAAAGGTTGGTACGCCACGTAGTGCGCCTTTTTCTTTAAAGTAGTCTTGATCGCGTTTCATTTTAGAGCTCAGTGTACGTACCGAGAAGCTTTTAAACAGCTTATCAAACTTATCACCATCAACGCCCTGCGCTACAAATATATCTTTTACATCTGCAAGCTCATTAAATTTAGCGCGCTTTGTATGGATATGATTAAAGATTGCAGAAATAATCTGATCTTTTTGTGGAAGCACTTCAGCTGTCGCCAGTGCTTGGCTCATCATCTGTTGGTTTTCTGGGTCACGTACACCTACAAAATCAACATGGCTCTTTTTAAATTTAACGTTTTTATCAAGCTTAGGCTTAAACTCACCAATTAGTGCTTCCATGTTATTACATGCAGGGCAGTAAAATGAGAAGAACTCTTTAACCTCTGGCTTTTTAGTTGCACGCTCAGAAACTACGTCGTAATGCACGCCTTCTTCATACGTTGCTGCAAAGCTTGTTGCTGCCATAGGAAGTAATATTGCAAGCAAACCTGCTTTAACTAATTTAATCATTATTATACTCCGAAATTTATAGTGCTAATAAAAACGCTACTAACTCATCAAGTTCTTTTTGATTTTTGATGGTGTTGAGGTTTATTTTATATTTATCGTTAACAATAAAAGTAGGTACACCTGTAAGTGCGCCTAATTTTGAATATTTATTCTGTTTGTTTTGCATTGCTTGCTCAGCTGAAATAACAGGCATGCTTGCAATCTCTTGATCAAACGTTGCGCTATCAATACCATTTACTTCAAGTAATTTTTTAACGTCTTTCATTTCAGTTAATGGTGCACGTTGAACATGGATACTTTTAAAAATTTGATCGCTAATACTTTGCGCCTGACCATGCTGCTTAGCAATTAAGTAGGCAAAGCTTAAATTACTTTGTGCTTGTGGTGACACGCCACCTAAAAAGTTAACGTGGTTTTTAATAAACTCCGCGCCTTCTGGCAAGCCTTTTTCAATTGCTTTTGCTACTGGTTCAAACTTAAAGCAATGTGGACAGTAAAATGAGAAAAACTCGGTTACTTGCGGTGACTTGCTTTTGTCTACATCTATAACAGTGTATTGATTATCAACTTCAAACTGTGCAGCAAGTGCTGCAAATGGTAAACATAAAAGTAATAAACTCAGTTTTAATTTTTTAAGCATTTGTATCTCGTTGTACTTGTCTTTAAATAAAATATTACGGCAATAACTTTAACGGTGCTTCTTGCAATGCTGCAAGTTGCTCTTTCAGTGCTAAAATTTGTTGCTCCCAGTATTTGTCATCAGCAAACCATGTAAAGTTCCGCACAAAAGCAGGATCACTCCATCGTTTAGCTACCCATCCCATATAATGAATAATACGCATTGCTCGCAGCGGTTCAATTAATTTGAGTTGAGAGTGATCAAAATCACAAAACTCTTCATACGCATTTACAAGGGTATCTAACTGTAACAGTTGCGTCGCTCTATCGCCACTGAGCATCATCCATAAATCTTGGATTGCAGGACCTTGGCGGCTGTCATCTAAATCAACAAACATTAGCGCATCACCTGCCCATAAAATATTACCAACGTGGCAGTCACCATGTAAGCGAATACTTTGCACATCTTTATACTGTTTTTGCGCCTGCTCTATCACTAAATCTAAAATAGTATAAAAGGCAGTATTTATTCCCATGGGCACTAAGTTACTTTTTTGAAGATGAACTTTGGCTGTATGCAAATACTCCTCGCAGGTAACTGTTGGCCTATAAGTAAAAGGTTTTGTTTTAGCTACTTGGTGCATACGGCCAATCAATCGCCCCATTACATCAAGCTGATCTAAATTATCAACCTCAAATAAACGCCCGCCTACACTTGGAAACAACACAAACAAATACCCTTCGTGTTCAAATAAGCTTTGTCCATTATATAAAATAGGGGCAACAACGGGTACTTCCGCTTCTGCTAGTTCAAATGCAAAGTCATGCTCTTCTTGAATTTGCTCTTTACTCCATCGCTCTGGGCGATAAAACTTCACTACGTAACGCAGGCCATCATCCGCTTTAAATTGGTACACTCTGTTTTCATAGCTATTGAGCGCTAATAAACCAGATTCGGCGTACACACCTACGCTTTCTATTGCATCGAGTATTAGGTCTGGTGTTAAGTCAATAAAACTAAATTTACTCATACTCTTCTTATATAAAATAAAAGCGGGTTATATACCCGCTTTTGTTAATTGCTATATCAACTTACCTAACTAAGGTAAGTTGCGATTATCGCGCTTTAAAAAAGTTACTCGACTGCGATATTGTCTCATCCGGCTCATCTACCGGTGAAAGCACAAAGTTAAACTCAGTCATCGGCGCCTTCAAATCATAAGGGTCCATTACAAGTGACAATGGTACGTTATGAGATTCCCCTGCCTGCACAGTAAATGACTGCTTACCAATATACTTAAAGTTATCTAACCCTTGTACTTTAATATTAAAGGTTTGCTCGTACTGCGCTTTATTAATTACCTTTAATGTATAGGTGTTCTCTACTAAACCATCAAAATCGACACGATATAATTGGTTTCGGTCACGAATAATATCAAAGTCCATTGTTTTACGCAGTGCTATATTAGCGACAAGCGCTCCCGTAAGCACAACAAGTATGACCGTGTAACCAATAATTTTAGCTCGCAGTGGATTCGTTTTATTTTCTGGGGTTTCGAGATTTCGCTCTGTCGTATATGAAATAAGCCCACGCGGGTATTCCATTTTATCCATTACGCCATCACACGCATCAATACATGCACCACAGTTGATACACTCAGCTTGTAGCCCATTTCTAATATCAATACCTGTTGGGCACACTTGAACGCACAAGTTACAGTCTATACAGTCGCCTAGTTCTAAATCTTTATGGTCTACTTTACGTGAACGAGGACCACGGCTTTCACCTCGGCTTTCGTCGTACGTTACGGTGTATGTGTCTTTATCAAACATAGCTGATTGAAAACGAGAGTAAGGACAGATGTGTAAACACATAATTTCTCGCATCCAACCGGCATTACCATAGGTACACGCAGCAAAGAAAATAATACTGACTAGTGCATAACCGCCTACATCAAACGTTACAAAGTCAGGGAGTAACTCCCTTATTGGCGTAAAGTAACCCACAAAAGAAATAGCGGTATACAACGAAAACAATACCCAACTAGTATGCTTTGCCGTCTTACGCCAAAACTTATCAAAATTCATGGGTCGTTGATCGAGTTTTTTACGTTGATTAGCCGTGCCTTCAAGCTTTTCTTCGAACCAAATAAAAATAAAAGTCCAAACAGTTTGCGGACATGTGTAGCCACACCACACCCGTCCATAGAAGGTGGTCACTAAAAACAACGCAAATGCTGCCAACATAAAGATAAACGCTAATATAGTAAAATCTTGAGGCCATAGCGTTAAACCAAAAATATTGTATTTTTGGCCAATTAGATCAAACAGCACAGCTTGCTGGCCATTAAAATTAATCCAAGGTAGTAACATAAACGCAAGCAGGCCTAAAAAGCCAATGCGCTGTCTAAGTAATTGATGTAGGCCTTTTACAGCACGCACATAAATACGATTTCGGGGATTGAACCTATCATCTTGACGGCTTAAATCCGGTTTTTGGATTTTCACCTCTACAGGGATATTCTTTACTTTAATTTGCTTGTCCATCGAAGTTCCTCAACGCCGCTTGGAAATAAAAATCCAGCAATACTCAAGTACTCTATACTTAAAGTTAGCAAGTTACTTGCTAGGCATATTTACTTTAATAAATTGCCTTCTCGAATACTTTCAGATATTTCAGAAATATCTGACTGCTGTTAACCATTATAACAATGTTGGTTAAAATTACTGGCATAGATTGCTAATAATTTATTCATCCCAGTTACTTGCTTTTAAAATGCAGTTTATTACACTGCATGGTAATTCAACCCTACTTAGATCAAGGTTTACGTATCCATGAAAAAATTTATTATTTTGGTAGTTGTGATCCTTGCCTTTTTTACAATCGATCACCCACTTATAAAAGAACCTCGCGAAAGGTTACTAGGTGAAGGCATTGGCTTTTTAAGTGATGCAAGCAAGGTCAACAGAAGCCCCGCTGCAAATATGGCTAAAAATAGGATCAGCAGTCAACTTAAACTATCTGAATCTGAAGGTGAGTATGTAGAAAAAACGTTTACAACAGATGACTCTGTTCAGTTATTTCACCTACGCTATTGTCGTGAGCGTGACTTAAACCTTTATTTTTATGACGACCGTTTAAATACGGTATGTAAAATAGTGACTGAAGCATTAGAGCAAAAGCGAGCAAAGTAGTGGATTTTTCAGGATTAAATAAAAAAGCAAGCGACTCATTTCATAAGCAGCGCAATATGCTCAAGCAATTAGCGCAAGGCAAAACATTAAAGTGTGAGAAGTGTAATGGGGTTTTAACACTTGATTTAGCCACCAGCGAGCCTGGTAAAGGCATAGTAAAGTGCAAACAAGGCTGTACGGATATTATATTAGAGCTAGGCACTTAGATTAAACTAAGCGCCTAGTATTAATAATTACTCTTCCCAACTCTCGTCGGTTATCAAGCCGCTATTAATTGCGACCACTTCAATTAGTTCAGCAAACCCTAATGCAAAGTCACCCATAGATTCATACTGATACTGACACAAAGCTTCTATTGTCATGTTATTTTGTTTGGCAATCTGAGCTATTGCTAGCTGGTCGAGTGCAAAAAAGCTTAGTGTGCTTAACGCACTTTCTAGTGCTTGTTTAAAATCAACGTCTAATTGCGGTGCATTTAACAAAGGTTCTGCATAAGCTTTCGTTGCAACCAAGAAGCCTTTACTCCACGACTTACAAAATTCAGCATCAAATGTGTCTGGTAATTTATATCCAGTTTCGAACACCTGCTCACTAATTTTGTGATAAAGCGCCATAAACAAAAAAAGCATTTCTTCATCTAAATCATCAGCTGTGTTTGGCAATATCTGCTCAAGCCACTCATGTACATCTAATGGGTTGGGCGAACAAATTACACCAAATAAATAGCCTTGGCTTTGTACAAGGGTCATTGCTTGAAATTGGGTATTTAAAAATGAGCTGAGCTGCTTTGCGTGCAACTCAGTAAATTGGGGTATTTGCATTAAAACTCTTTATATTAAAACATTAAAAGTTGAGCGGGTAGCGACCTTGGTTATCTGGTCGGCCTAAAAACTTAACCGCATCATGTACATCTTTAGGTAAGCTGGCATCTGGTTTTACATAACCTGCCACTCTAAAGTCGAAATTAGCTTTAAGTGTAGCATCTGCCTCAAGGCCAAGCGTATTATCTGGGTCAATTAATATAGCAACATCACCCGACTTACAGCTTAACTTACCAGCTAGAGGTCCAATATTAAACCATCCATTTAAACCTTGAACATCAATATTAGGGCTCGCTATTTCACCTTTTAGTGAATCACAATAAGGTGCGCCTGAGCTGTATTCATCAAGTTCTAAAATCACACGCCCTTTAGCGGTAACAGGCAGAGGAAGTTGCACACGTTGCATTGCACGCTCTACGGTGGAGCGTACTAGGGCGTCAGTCACTATTACTTTTTTATTAAAAAAACCATAACTTACATCTGCGTAACCCGAAATATCACTGCGTTCTCGTGGATTACCAAATTTTATGTTCGCATTTAGTTTGCCTGTAAATAATTTCCAGCCTGCAATATCCCAACGCACATTATTTAACTGCTCACCATCAAAACGAACTTGCATCATTTGACCTTGCCAAACAGTACCTACAGTTTGCCCAACTTCTAATTGCTTTGGAAAATACAGCTTAGCTATATCAAGCGCAATACTGGCTGGTAATTTAATAATACAAAACACAATAAAACTAATTAAAAAGACAGCCGATAACGTTATTATTTTTTTCATTAATTAATTCTCTAATACTAAACGGCTTACGCGCACATAGCCTGATTTATCATCGCGACTTAAATCTAAATTTTCAATTTTTAAACCATGCTGATTTACTAGCTCATCTAGCCATTCTATTAACTGATTAAACTCTACTGAGTCGAGCGTTAAACGAAGAGAATCACTACTGGGCTGCATTTTACTAATATTGATTTTATAGCGTCCACGAGTAGAGTTTACCACTTGGCTTAAGTTTGTATTGCTAGCAACACTGGTGTTGCCTGCAGCCTTTAGCTTAACAATACTGTCATCAACCCAAGCTAATAGCTCTTGTTGTTTAATTTGAGATTGCTGTGCTTTTTCTATCGCGTTATTTAATGGCCTAAATATTCCCATTACTAAAACAAAAATAATAAACACGCCACCAGCGACCATTACCAATTGTTGTTCTTGCTCTTTAAGCGAACGCCACTGTTTCATTAACTGCTTTTTCATACTGCACCTCGCAGTTTAATTTCGCCTACGACATAATCACCGTCATTATTTAAAGACCCTTGCTCAACAGTTAAACCTTGCTTTTCAAGTATGATTTTTACTTTACCAAAAGTTTGGAAGTCTTTAGCCCGTGCACGAATTCGCAGCTCATTGCGACGTTTGTCATAACGAAGTGTTTCAGGTGTAAATTCGCTGACTTGCGAAAACACATCAACCAAATTAGTCGTTAAGTCTAAAAAGCCGGATTCACTTGAGCCTTGTATTTTATCTAACGCGCCTTTAATTTGGCTTTTAATTAGATTAGGGCGAACTTTAGTTCCCGGAAATGCTTTTTGATATCTGTCGACTACTTGAGCTTTAGCTACTTCTACTTGTGTATTAAGTTGGTGTAACTCAATAGCTTTTATTGTAATTGTAGAAACCAATGCAACACTTGCTATAATTGCGGCGCCTTTCCAGTAACCCCACCACAAAGCGCTTTGTTTTTTAAGCTGATACATACCTTGGCGTAAGTTAAAATTAACGCTATCTAACTGTTTTGCAAATAATGCTAGAGGTAAATCGTAATCGCTTGTTTGGGCTTGTAAGTTAACGCTTTCAGGAAACTGATTAGCAGGGCTAAAATGTTTAATGTCGGGGTTACCCATGGCTGATAAATAGCCATTCAACCAACTAGATTCAACCGCACTAATATGCCATTGCCCTTGCTTAAACAACCATTGGTTGTTGAGCTCAATAGCAGTTACGGCACCATCATCTGCAAGCGGTAACAACAAAGCATCGGGTAATATTCTGTATACTGATAGATTATGCTCAGCAAATAATGCAAGCCATTGTTCAAACCATTCACGGTCTGTCATTGCTACACGAATTGCATGTTGCTCACCAAGCATTGTCGGCTGCGCTACAGCTATAAACAGTTCATCTACGTCACATGCTATATCTTCTTCAAGCATGTATGGCAATGCTTGCTCAAGCTTGCGATTCCATTTTGTTGGCAAAGCGACCGTTTTTAGTTGCACTTGGTCACTGGGTAATAACACGACAACTTCTCGGGTAAGTGCTTTTTCGCTTAGCTCACTTAAATGCTCTGCATTTGGTAACTCGCCACTGGCTATTATTTCTTGTTCTTGTGGTGAGTAAATTAACCAGTTAAGTAATTCTTGTTCGGTTTGACCCGTGCGGATCAACAGTATTTCTGTCACTGTACGCCTCCAAATTTTCGCGCCAGTATCGTTACGTCGCCGTCTTTAGCGTGCAGTAATGTGGTCATCGAAAAACGCAGGTCGACAAAGTTTGCCTGCGTTTGTAATTTAAAATATTCGCTTTTAATACTAAATAGACTTTTTATTGAGTCAGTATTAGTACCGCCTTGCTGCTTCACCTGTTCAAAAAATTCATCGATGGTGTCAAATCCAGTTTGCGGTCTTGCGCCTAACACCGCTTCTGCGCCAGATAAGCTTAAGCTTTCTATCAAGGCACTGAGTATAAGCGCTTGCTCTGGCAATAATGTATTTACGTTAATTGATAAAAGCGTACTGCCTGGTATTACACATACATATGGCAATACTTTTTCCATCACTAATGGGTTAAAGCCCTTAACTAAACGCAGCTCCGATGTTGATGCAAATAAACTATTGGCTGTCATATACGGAAAATCTCGTGATAAGTACTCGTCTTCTTCTGCGCCTGAGCGATATGTAATACTGTTCTCATCAAGCCAATCAAATACACTATCTGCCATCGTCTCTTCTGATTCGTCAGCAGGTAAATCTTCAATGTTTTCAAGTAATGCAAAGAGTGCTTTGTGTGCAGGGTTTGTTTTACTTGCGCTATTTTCTTCTGGCGCTATGGCTAAAGCATTTAAATTTAGACATGCTTGTAAATCTGTAATTTTGCCACTTAACGTGCCGTTATCAACAGGGTATGAAGCATCTCCTTGAGTTGCCCACACTTGATCGAGTGTAGTTTTATCTGCATCATCTTTTTTACTTTGTATTAGCCCTTTAATAGCAAGCTCTTCTGCACCGTAGGCGTACCATTTAGCTTGTTGGTGACCTTGCAAGTTTGTACTTTTTTGCACTTGAACCATTAAATTAGCACTCATTTCTACTGCTAAAATAGCCGCTAATGCCACAATAAACAAAACAATAACAAGTGCTGCGCCGCGCGATGATTGCTGCTTAACCATTATTCACATCCGTAGTTTGTGTAGCAACAACTTTGCCTTGCCCAGGAACTAAAAATACACGACGAATTGGCTCTGCTTCTATTTGTTGCAACGTAACAGCAACCGCTTTAGGGAGAGCTTTAATTTCCCACTGTTCTTGCCATTCGTTTTTATCATCCAAAAACTCAAACTTAAGTTCTTCAACATTTTCTAGTACACGTTGAACTCGCGGTTCCATATTATCAAGCTGATCAACATAAACCCGATAAACACGCTCAAGGTTATCGTCTATCACTCTATAACCAACGGCTTGTAGTTCTGAACGTGGCAATAAATTAATTGGATTTATCCAGCCATCTCGTACAAACGCAATACCATCGTATTGGCTTTCTAAAACGTAACGACCAGCAAGTAAATATTGCTGCTGAACATCACCCGACTCATTGCGAACTGAGCGTTTGGTCATTTGGCTAAAATCTTGATCCATTAATCTAAATGTTGTTTGCAATCCATTTAGCTCAGCAATCTTTTCATCGGAGGCATCTTTTGCTCTTGTTGTCGTCTCGAGTATTTGATGAGTAGCAATAATAACAAAAGCTAAAATACCCAGTGCAACCATAACTTCAAGTAATGTAAACCCCCGCTGCTTCACTTACTTTTTGCCTTTATTTAAATACGTTGATAACTCATATGCTGAATGCTCATATTTTTCATCCGTAAAAACATTTATGGTTAGTTTTACAAAGCTTTTGTCAGCAGTGGCTGTAACTTCTTGCTGCCAAAACCATTCAACACCGCCCATTACTTCGCTGCCTTTAAGGTTATTTTTACCTTGCCATTGTTCGCCTTTAGTACGCTGTTCAATAATAACGTTTTCGGCGACCCAAGATGCATAGGTTTGCTCTTCAATAGTCGTTAAGTGGTGTATATGCTCGCTTGTTGCTTGCATTGCAGCTATACCCGCCATGGCACAAATACTTAATGCCACTAACACCTCTAATAAGGTAAACCCTTTAGTGCGCTTCATTATTCTGGCTCTCGGCGAAAGTTTACTGGTGCAGTAAATTCACCTTCAATGTAATACACAGGCTCGCTTTGCTCTTTTAACTCTAATATAAGTTGAAACGCGCTTACCTCACCTGATGACAAAATAAGTACTTGTGGGATTTTTAACTTTTTAAGCTCAAGTAAACTGTCTTCATCGCCGCCACTCATAAGCTCGCGCCAGTTAGATTGCTCTAAGAGGTTATCTTGCGCCCACGCTAAATCTTCTAAGTTAAGCGTGAGCTTTAATCTTTCATCTAATTCTATTGGTTTAAAAAGATCTTCACGGTCAAAAGTAATCCATTTTTCACCATCGAAAACTAAATACTCTAATGTATTTTCTTCTACTAATAAGCCCAATTCAACTTGGTTTAAAATAGCAAATTCCGATGCCATATTAATGGTGGTATGCAGCCTTAGTGCTTGAGTATCTAACTCCTCCTCAGCACCGCCTTCTAAGCTATATACCACCATTTTGGTGGCAAAAGCGATGATCACTAATACCACTAAAATTTCTATTAAACTAAAGCCTCTGCTTTTTGCATGGCGCTGCTTAAGGCTTGCTGTCATAGCAAGCCTCTAGCATTAACATGTTCATACAGAACGGTGTACTTAGGCATTATTGTTTTTCTTCGTCCCAGTTACCGATATCGTCATCAGTACCTGCTTCACCGTCTGGGCCCATAGAAAAAATATCAAACTTGCCAATTTCACCTGGGCTAATTAACTGATAAGTATTACCCCAAGGATCTTCTGGTAATTCATTAATAAAGCCACCATCAGGGAAACGTTTTGGAACCGGTTCAATGCTTGTTTGGGTAACTAGCGCTTCAAGACCTTGCTCTGTGCTTGGGTAGCTCTTATTTTTAAGCTTGTATAAGCTCATTGCATCTTCTAATTGCTGGATATCTAGATGTGCTTTATCAATAGCAGCCTCTTCTTGCTGACCCATAATGTTAGGTGCAACAATTGACATAATCATCCCGATGATAACCAGTACCACCATCACTTCTAGTAAAGAAAAACCTGATTGTTTATTCACGTAATTACCTCATTATTCTAAAAACATTAAGTAAAAATGGTTTAGGTAAAACCACTAATATATTTAAAAATTTATTCTAACTTAAAGTCCAACAGCTTTATTCATCGCCATTATTGGCTGCAATATTGCCATTACTATAAATAATACAATAACCGCCATTGAGGCGATCATCGCAGGCTCTAGTAGTTTAAGCGATACATTAACCATGCTCTCAAATTCGCGATCTTGGTTATTTGCAGCACGCTCTAACATTTGCTCTAGTTCACCTGATTTTTCACCACTTGCTATCATATGCAGCATCATTGGTGGAAACAACTTAGTTTGCTGAAGTGCAGCTCTTAAGCTTGCACCCTCACTCACTCTATCGGATGCATCTGCAACCGCTTTTTTAATTTTTTCGTTAATTAATACGCCACCAGAGATACGCATTCCTTCAAGTAATGGTACTGAGCTTGACGATAAAATACTTAAAGTACGCGCAAAACGTGCGGTGTTAATACCACGAGCCACTTTACCTATACCTGGCATATGTAGCACTCGGTCATCCCACCAAAAACGTATTTTAGGCTGCTTAAGTGCATGCTTAATACCAATGGCTATAGCTGTAATAGCTATTAAACTAATAAACCAATAATTTTGCACAAAATGGCTGCCTGCCATAACCCATTCGGTTGTCCAAGGAAGTACTTGTTTCGTTTTTTCAAACGTTTTTAATATTTTTGGTACTACGGTACCCAGTAATACCGACACAATACCAATTGCAAATACCACTAATATAATAGGGTAAACCATAGCCTGAGTTATTTGGCTACGCATATGTTGGCGCTGCTCGGTATAGTCGGCTAAACGATTAAGAACTTGGTCAAGGTGACCCGACTTTTCGCCTGCGGCTACCATTGCACGATATAAATCGTCAAAAACATGAGGAAACTCACTAAGACCATCGGCAAGGGTGTAACCTTCAACTACTTTTGAGCGTACCGACATAAGCATCCGCTTTAAACGCGGCTTTTCGCATTGCTCAGCAACTGCCATAACAGCGCCTTCAACAGGAAGTGCCGATTGAATAAGTGTTGCTAATTGCCTTGTAATTAATGCTAAGTCTGAGGTTGAAATTGTCGGCTTAAAAAAGCCACCGAGTAAAGGGGCTTTTTCGCCTTTGACCTGTTTATCACTTTGCGCCGCAGGAACAACTTCAAGCGGCGTTAGTTTTTGATCACGTAAAGTTTGGCGGATTTGTTTAGCTGTGTCGGCTTCTAAAATGCCTTTTTTTTCTTTACCTCGGCCATCTAAGGCACGATATTCAAACGCCGCCATAGTTAACCTTCCTCACGGGTAACACGCAATACTTCTTCAAGCGTTGTTTTGCCTGCCAGTACACGGCTACACCCATCTTGGCGAATACTTGGGCTGCGCTTACGAATGTATTTTTCTACGCTTTGCTCGCCTTTACCGTTGTGAATCATTTCGCGTATGGTTTCATCAACGACAAGTAACTCATGAATACCTGTACGACCACGGTAACCATTAAAGTTACACTCCTCACACCCCACCGCTCGATAGATTGTCGGTTGGCTCTCAAAAGGAACCCCTAACAGCTGGCATTCATGCTCATCAGCCGTGTGTCCTTCTTTACAGGTATTACATAACGTACGTACTAAGCGTTGCGATAACACACCGAGTAACGACGATGAAAGTAAAAAGGGTTCAACACCCATATCTTCCATACGTGTAATTGCACCCGATGCGGTATTTGTATGCAAAGTAGACATAACAAGGTGACCGGTAAGTGACGCTTGAACACCAATTTGCGCAGTTTCAAGGTCGCGTATTTCACCCACCATTACTACATCAGGATCTTGACGTAATATTGCACGTAAACCACGTGCAAATGTCATATCAACTTTTGCATTAACTTGTGTTTGCCCAATGCCTGGAATTTCGTACTCTATCGGATCTTCAACGGTAAGAATATTACGATCGCGTGAGTTAATTTGGCTCATACCAGCGTATAAAGTGGTACTTTTACCAGAACCCGTTGGCCCTGTTACCAAAATAATGCCGTGGGGTTTACTAATTAAATCTGAAAACAAAGCGCGATTTTCTGCGGTCATACCTAAATCTTCAAGGTTTAAGCGCGCGTTGTTCTTGTCAAGTAAACGCAGTACTACGCGCTCACCAAAGCTCGATGGCATTGTAGATACACGCACATCAACTGCACGCCCAGCAATACGTAAACTAATACGACCATCTTGTGGAATACGTTTTTCGGCTATATCAAGCTTAGCCATTACTTTAATACGAGATACAAGTAACGATGCAAGTTTACGATTAGGCTTAAGTACTTCTTTAAGCACGCCATCGACCCTAAAGCGAATAACAAGCTCTTGCTCGAAGGTTTCGATATGAATATCAGAAGCCCCTTCTTTAATCGCTTCACTTAGCATGGCATTAATAAGCTTGATGATTGGCGCATCATCGTCACCAGCAAGTAAATCTTCAGTTTGCGGGAGCTCATCAGCAAGTGAGAATAAATCAACCTCGTTGCCAATATCTTCCATCATTTGTTGCGTTTCAGAGCTATCACGTTGGTATGACGCTTCAAGCAATAGCTCAAATTTATCATCATCCAATTGCTCAAGTGTAAAACCATGGCCTGCAATACGGCGTACTTCTAATAGTACTTCAACATCTAGCTCACCACGGTAGTAAACTATACGATGATCTTTGTTTTTACCAAGCAACACACCTGCGCGTCTTGCATAGGAAAATGGCAAACGCTTTGCTGGTAACTCAACTAACACATCACTCGTTAATAGCTCATCCTGATTATGCGTTTGAGGATGAACGACATCTTGGTTTATCTCTTGAATCGCATTAGTCATCTTTACGCTCTTGTGCATTTTGTTTACGTAGAGACTCTTCATACGTAGGTGGAAGTACTAGTTCGTCATTCCACTCAGGTAAAATAGGCGTATCTGTCATTGGCATTAACTCAATACCATCTTCTTTTTGTTTAAACTGCTCACCACGAATAAAGTTATATTTATTAAAGCTTAACTTATTCATGCTTACACCATCACGAATAATGGTTGGGCGAATAAATACAATAAGATTACGCTTACGGCGCGTTGTATTTGTTGATCTAAACAGGTGACCTAAAATAGGGATATCGCCTAATAACGGTACCTTAGAAACACTTTCTTGTACGTCTTCGTCAATTAAACCGCCAAGTACAACCATACCGCCATCATCGGCCATAACCGTTGTTTTAATTGCACGTTTATTAACTGAAATATCAACAGCAGTTGCACCACTTACACTCGATACTTCTTGCTCAATAGTAAGTTGTACTGCAGAGCCATCGTTAATCTGTGGCGTAACTATCAGTTTAATACCGACTTCTTGACGCTCAACTGTTTGAAATGGGTTAGCATTATTACTGCCCGTTTGTGAGCCTGTAATAATAGGCACTTCTTGACCGACTAAAATAGAAGCTTCTTCGTTATCCATTGTAGTAATAGAAGGGGTAGCCAATATATTTGAATTTGTATCAGTGGCAACAGCCTGAATAATTGCGCCCCAATCATTTTTAACAACGCCCAGCGCTAAACCATTAATGCCACTAAGTAAGGAGGCTAATGGACCATAATCACCTTCTGTTGTTTCCGTATATGGCGTTACAGTACCAGATTCTGTTCCTATTATATTTTTAGTAACAGTTACATCTTGTGCTTGCTCTGCAGCAACAGCTAACGAGCCCACGGGGACCGTAGTGCCGTTGTTAAACTGCAGCATACCGCCTTGCTCAGAAATCCATTGCAGCCCTAAGTTAACCCCGTCTCCTTCCATTACTTCAATAATAATAGCTTCAACTAATACTTGGGCACGGCGAATATCAAGGCGTTCAATTACAGATTCAAGTGATCGCATTGTGTCTGGCTGTGCGGTAATAATTAATGAGTTTGAGTCAGGGTGAGACTCTATACTGCTTTCATTATTGCTTCTGCTACGAGTTTTAGTAGTACCGCCTTGTGCATCTTCAACAAGGGACTTACTAACACCCTGCAATACTTTGACCAAATCTTCAGCTTTAGCATAATTTAAGTAAAACACCTTGGTGTTACCTTGGCTTTCTAGCTCACCATCTAAGCGTTTAATGAGCTCAATAGCACGTGTACGTGCTTGGCCTTCACCACTTACAATAACGCTATTAGTTCGGCCATCAGCCACAACTTTTGGAATTAAGAATTCAGGTACACTGCCTTTACCGCTGTCTTTATAAATATTATCTACCACAGAGACAACATCATCTGCCGTCGCATATTTAAGCTTAACGATGTCTACACGCTTGTCTCCCGCCTGATCAACAGAGCGAATGATCTCAACTAAGCGATTAACCGATGCTGCATGACCCGTTAGCATCATAACGTTAGCCGCATTAAAGTTGGCAACGTGGCCACCATCTTTTTGATCGCTAAATTGACGAACCAAAGGGCCAAGCTCTTGTACACTTACATTTTTAACACGTACAACACGTGTAATCATCATGTCGCCGCTAGCTTCACTACCTTCGTCAATAAGTGGTACATTTGATTTTTTGGCGTCTGAACTTTTTTCTATCTTAATTATGCCATTGTCCATTTCAACAGCTGAGTAGCCATAAACTTCCAATACATTTAAGAAGAACTGATAATAAAGTGCTTCGTCCATTAACTCATAGCTGCGAACATTTACTTTGCCGCGCACGTTAGGGTCAATAATCACTGTTTTATTAAGGTTTTTACCAACAATATTAATAAACTCGTTGATATCAGTTCCTTTAAAGTTAGCAGCATATTCAACAGCAGAAACAGACAAAGAAATACTTGCCGCCAAAAAAAGTGCTGCGTACTTAGCTAACCCTTTTTTAATTTTTTTGAGGTGTAGCACCTGAACCATTATATTAAAACTCCAAAGCTAAATTATTGCAGACTAAATTGCACATCGATTTGTTCACCATCACGTTCTATAGTGATATTGGCATCTGTACTATTACGCAGCTCGTTGATAGCTGACATAGCCTGTTTTAAATCTGTTAATTGATAGCCATTTATAGAAATAGCCAAATCGTTATTTTTTAATCCCATTTGTTTAAATAGTTCAGGCTCTTTACCTGGACTTAAACGATATCCGATTAGTTCGCCATCATTCATGGCTTGTGAAACACGTATATAGTCAAATAATTTGCCTGGCTCTTCGAGCAGTTCTTCACGTGTTTCTATAATTGCTTCTTTAACGTCTGGATCTGCAGTAGCATCTATTTGTAGTTCACTTAGCTCTAATTTTTGCGGACCCATTTCAGCATCATCACGGGCAGCGAGTACTGGCATAGATACCGTTTTATTAAAATCGAGTCCATCAAGCATCAAAGTCTCAAAACGCCCATTAACATTCAAAATAACACGATCAGGTAATATTTGTGCTACTTCAGCGCGCGTGCCTAATACAACTTCTTCAACAAGATAGCTTACTTGCTTACCTTGTGATTCAATAATTGCGATACCTGCTTTATCATCGTTATTAACCGCTACAATACCGGTTAAATTTATACTTAAGCGTGTTTCTGGCGCATTGTTTATAACCTGCGATTGCTTTGCAGTATTATTATTGTTTGTTACAGTTTTTTTACCAAATAAAAATTGCTCAACAATATGCTGCGCAGAGTTATTACTCGCACCAGATGACTGATTAGCATGATGGCTAGGGGTAAGCAGAGTTATTGGTGGTTTTGGCCACAAAAGCCAAACAAGTTTTGATAATAAAAATGCAAGATAAACAACAACTAAGAGTGTCACTAATGCACTTAACTTAGCATGCGGTAAACGAGTTAAAAATTGTTTTAGTTGTTGGATTTGCTGTTCCATAAATAGTGTTCTTATTTTAATTTACTGCGTTAGCGCGTACCCATAGTACCCTTTCATTTTTCTTTCAACAAGCACACTAATATTAAACTTTGTAAACAGATTAAATCAACTTTACATAACAGTACAAAAAGTAAACTGCTGTTGTAATACCTTCATCCTACGATGATTTCATGATAAATTTTAGGCTATAAAAACGTGGGGAAATGCCTTATGAGTAAAAAAAGTAATGCTAATACCAGCTCAGACCCTGTAGATGGGTTAAAAGTTCGATTAGATAAATGGTTATGGGCTGCGCGATTTTATAAAACTCGTGCTATTGCACGTGAAATGGTACAAGGCGGCAAAGTGCATTATAATGGACAACGTACAAAAGCGAGTAAAATAGTAGAGGTTGGCGCAAACATAAAACTTGCACAAGGAGTAGATGAAAAGCTGATAACCATACTCTCAGTGCTTGAAAAACGCCAAAGCGCCCCCATTGCACAGACCATGTATCAAGAATCTGATGCCAGTATTGCTAAACGCGAAGAGAACAGCATCGCACGCAAAAATAACAGCTTTTTTGCCCCCCATCCGGATAAAAAACCGGATAAAAAGCAAAGACGCGAACTTTTAAAAATGAAATCAAGTTAGGTATAGCCGCTCATGCAACAAGATTTACTTCACCGTTATTTATTCAACGAACTAGATGTTCGTGGCGAACTCGTACAAATCGAGAGTGCTTATAATGAAATGATTGCCGACCATAATTACCCAGACCCTGTTAAAGCATTACTTGGTGAGTTACTCGTTGCAACTTGTTTACTTACTGCCACCTTAAAGTTTGAAGGTGAAATTGCTGTACAGCTTCAAGGTGATGGCCCAGTTAAATATGCTGTTATAAATGGTGATGACAAACAAAATATGCGTGGCATTGCACGCCTGCAAAGCGAAATTACGGGCACAACTGTAAAAGAGCTTATTGGCCAAGGCTATATGGTAATCACTATTACCCCTGAAAAAGGTGAGCGCTACCAGGGTATAGTGCCGCTAGAGCATGATACTCTTAGTGAATGTATCGAAAGTTACTTTGAGCAATCTGAGCAGCTAAAAACACGCCTTTGGTTTGCAACTGACACTACTGAAGGTAGCGCAAAAGCATGTGGTCTATTTTTACAAGTGCTCCCAGTTGATAAACAAAAATCAATTGAAGACTTTGCACACCTAGAAGCATTAAGTAACACGATTAAAAGTGAAGAGTTGTTACACTTAGATGCGAACACTGTTCTTACACGTCTTTATCACGAAGATAATCCTCGCGTATTTGAACCTCAAGCGATTAAATTCAAATGTGGTTGTAGTCGTGATAAAACAATTACTGCACTTGTTAATATTGGACAAGAAGAACTACTCAAAGATGTAGCTGAGAAAGGGACTGTTAACATTAACTGTCATTACTGTTTAAAAGAGTATGTTTTTAACGAACAAGACATAAAAAGCATTTTCAACTAAATTGTTCAGCTTCATTTATATATAGTAATTAAAGCCGCAAAATATGCGGTTTTATATTATAAAAAGATGATACCGGTGTCATGAATTTTGTTAATTTACTGACACCGGTATCATTGAAATTATTCATGTTTTTTAGCAAATATATGTGTTTTTAGAGGCTTTACGGGCTCGAATATCTCAAAACCTTCTGTTACTATAATTTCAGCTTAAGGGCACTGATAACCCCAGAGCTATCCCGTTCAAACTCTCACACATTATAGTTAGGTATAAACATGACTACAGGCGCTACACGTTTTGTCGATTTAACCGCAGCTGAACTTGTCGAGCATGCGATCCGCCGTGGCGAAGGTACTTTAGCCGCAAATGGTGCTTTTGTTGCAATTACAGGAAAACGAACTGGCCGTTCACCAAAAGATCGTTTTATTGTACAAGAAGCAACAACTCAAGATGACATTCAATGGGGCAACGTTAACCGCCCATTTGATGCAGAAAAATTTGACGCATTATGGGCTCGCGTAGAAGCACATGTTCAAAGTAATGACCACTTCACCTCTCACCTAGAAGTTGGCGCTGACCCTGAGCATTATCTACCTGTAGTCGTAACTACAGAAACAGCGTGGCACCATATTTTTGCCAAAAACATGTTTATCGAACCACAAAACTATAACGCCTCAAACTTACCACAATGGCAAGTAATGAACGTTCCTTCGTTTGTATGTGAACCAGAGCGTGATGGCACAAATAGCGATGGCACCGTTATTATTAACTTTGCACAGCGTAAAGTATTACTAGCAGGTATGCGCTACGCCGGTGAAATGAAAAAATCGATGTTTTCTGTACAAAACTTCCTACTACCAGCAAAAGGTGTATTACCAATGCACTGTTCTGCTAACGTTGGTGAAGCAGGCGATACAGCATTATTCTTCGGTTTATCTGGTACGGGCAAAACAACTCTTTCAGCAGATCCTACTCGCTTTTTAATTGGTGATGACGAACACGGTTGGGCACCTGGAAGCGTGTTTAATATTGAAGGCGGTTGCTATGCTAAATGTATCGACCTGTCACAAAAGAACGAACCTGTAATTTGGAATGCAATTCGCTTTGGTACTATTTTAGAGAATGTAGTGCTAGATGAAAAAGGCGTTCCAGATTTTAACGACACTAGCCTTACTCAAAATAGCCGTGCAGCATATCCACTTGAACATGTTGAAAAACGTAAAGTAGAAAACCGCGCAGGCGAACCAAAAGCTGTTGTATTTTTAACTTGTGATGTAAGCGGTGTATTACCACCGGTATCTGTTCTTAGCGAAGAAGCTGCTGCTTTTCACTTTTTAAGTGGATACACAGCTAAAGTTGGCTCAACTGAAATTGGCTCTACTAGCGATATTGAATCAACGTTTTCAACCTGCTTTGGTGCGCCATTCTTCCCACGTCCTGCTGGTGTTTACGCTGAGCTTCTTATGAAGCGTGTGCGCGAGTTTGGCGCTAAAGTATACCTTGTAAATACAGGTTGGACTGGCGGTCCTTACGGCATAGGTAAGCGCTTTGATATTCCGACTACTCGCGCAGTAGTTGATGCAATCGTATCGGGTAAATTAGCCGGTGTTGAAACTCAGCACATTGATGTTTTAAACCTAGATGTACCGGTAGCAGTTCCAGGTGTAGATACTAACTTACTTAATCCTATCAACACGTGGGAAGATAAAGCTAAGTACAATGAATATGCAGCAAAACTTGCCGCTGACTTCACTGAAAACTTTGCTAAGTATGACGTATCAGACGATATAAAAAATGCAGGGCCTAAAGCTTAAATAAGCTTCAAGCTTGTATTCTAACGCCAGCTAAGGGCTGGCGTTTTACTTTCTAAATACCTAATTTACTAAGTGCGACAAAATGCCGCACAACTCATATCAAAAACCATATAATATACCGCGTAATTAATCATTCCTTAATGCCCAATAAACCTGCATTACTCATTACGGCTATTTAATTAATGACACTAAAGCTTTCATGGCGAAAAACATTCAGGCGGTTACATTTATACTTAGGCCTTTCTGTAGGTGTTTTACTTACTATTATCACTCTTTCTGGCTCTATATTAGTTTACTATCCGCAAATAGACTTACTGCTAAATCCAGCAAATGACGCTACTACAAACATAAAAACGCCTAATTGGGATCAAGCATATAATACGCTAAGAGCTACTTTCCCTTCAAAGCAAGGGCCATGGCGATTAGAAAACACAGGTATAAACTCAGTAATTCCCGCGCGATACTACAGTCCAATAGAAACAAAAGAGCAAGGCTTTGCCCCATTAATGGTATGGCTATCTAGCAGTAGTGATAAAGTAATACGTAAAAACTATTGGGGAAAATACTTAGTAACTTGGATGTACAACTTACATTTTTCATTACTAACAGGAGCAACGGGCACTCTCGTTGTTGGCTATATAGGCATAGCCTCAATAGTTCTTCTTATCTCTGGATTCTTTGTTTGGTTTCCAAAGCCTGGGCAGTGGGTAAAGGCACTAAAATTTAAATCTCGTAGCTCTAAAATAGGTTTGCTATACGACTGGCATAAACTAATTGGTTTAACCTTCTGCATACCGCTACTAGCTTTAACTGTTACAGGTGTTATGCTCGCTATTCCAAAACAAACAGATCCTATATTAACCGCTCTAGTTAGCGATATAAACTCCCCACCAAAAACACAAATTCAACCGAGCAAACAAACCGATATTCCTTTATCACAAGCGGTATTAATAGCTGAAAAAGCATTACCGAATGCGCGTTTAGCTTGGATTGAAACACCATCAAACTTAAATGCTATTTACAGATTAAGATTTCAAACTGTAAACGATCCTTCATATCGCTTTCCACATAGCTATATAGAGGTTAATGCACTTACAGGAAAGTTAGAGAGCGTGTTTAATATAGATAAGCAAAGTACGGCTAGTAAAATAAAAAACTGGATGCACCCTCTACATGACGGCAGTATTGGCGGTAACATTTTAAAAGTCATTTGGGTGTTAAGTGGCTTCGGATCTGCTGCATTGTTCATTATCGGTGTATATAGGTGGTTAGTTAGAACCAAGAGAATACAAAATAAACTTTAGTTGAAGGGTACATGAATTGCTTTTCAGTAAGTCTTGTCGATAGTTTTCTAATATAAAGTATATGGCCTTCGTTAATCTTAAGATTAAAAATTAATAACGCTCAGTACATATGAAATTAAAGCAGCCCCTAACCGCTTATCTGGCTATAAAACAATTAATGAAGGGTAGTTAATACTGCAAGTTTAGATAGGCACTCCATGAACACTATTATTTAAAAATCTCATGCCCATTAGATTTAAGTTCTATGCGTAAACCTCTGTATCAACCTCTGCCTAACTATTTTTATTTTCTTCAGTAACCTACCCAAAGCGTATATAAAGGCTTAAAGGTCATGTTCAATACTTATCACAAGACCAGATAATTAACGCTTTTATATTAGGTCAGATCTTAAACCAATTGGTATTATTTACCCACAGTACAAATGCTACCACTCATTGTCGAGCGGAGATTTTATGCTTTTGACGTCGGGAGTCGCTACGCTCGCCCGACCTACGTGATGAAGCTGCTATGAGTGTGTTAATTGCGCACATTTTACTTTTCTGCAGACGTAAAAAAGCCGACTATTTCTAGTCGGGCTCTCTACAATTTGAAGTCTGGTGATGTCGTAGTGCCCACAGCGGTAGAAAGTCACATAGCAAATGCTACACTATCGTTGGCCGGAGTTTCACTACTTAGTTCGGCATGGGCTATTTACTAAATCCCAGACAGCAAAAAACCCGTCACATTGCTGTAACGGGTTTCTTTAATTTGAAGCCTGGTAATGTCCTACTTTCACATAGCAAATGCTACACTATCATCGGCGCTGTTTCGTTTCACTACTGAGTTCGGCAT
>NZ_JACJDW010000044.1:0-24753 GCF_014163745.1 Pseudoalteromonas sp. SR44-2
AGTGCGTTTGCAAGCTCAACAATCTTATCTTCCCACTCTTTCTCGCCTTCTAACGCTTTAAGCGCAGAACCAGCGATTAGAGGTAAGTCATCACCTGGGAAATCGTATTCAGAAAGAAGTTCACGAACTTCCATTTCTACTAGTTCAAGTAGCTCTTCGTCATCAACCATGTCACATTTGTTCATGAATACGATGATGTAAGGAACGCCAACCTGACGAGAAAGAAGGATGTGCTCACGCGTTTGTGGCATAGGGCCATCTGTCGCAGCAACTACTAAGATCGCGCCGTCCATTTGAGCAGCACCAGTGATCATGTTTTTAACATAATCGGCGTGACCAGGACAATCTACGTGTGCGTAGTGACGTGTAGGTGTATCGTATTCAACGTGAGACGTTGAAATAGTGATACCACGTTCGCGCTCTTCTGGAGCGTTATCGATTGATGCGAAATCTTTAGCAACACCGCCGTATACTTTTGCAAGTACGTTAGTGATTGCTGCAGTTAGTGTAGTTTTACCGTGGTCAACGTGGCCGATTGTACCAACGTTTACGTGCGGTTTTACGCGTTCAAACTTTTCTTTTGCCATCTTAAAAAATTCCTAATAAAGAAATTAAAGCCTGACTCACTATTGAGCCAGACAAGCTAAAATTATATAACAGCGCGAGCTGAAATTATTGTATCTGCGACATTTTTAGAGGCTTCAGCGTACTTCACAAACTCCATAGAGTATGAGGCACGGCCCTGTGTTGCAGATCGTAAAGCAGTTGCATAACCAAACATTTCAGAAAGAGGAACTTGCGCATTAATTTGCTTAAGTCCACCTAATGCATCTTCCATGCCTTCGATTATGCCGCGGCGACGGTTTAAGTCGCCAACTACATCACCCATATTTGAATCAGGAGTGAGTACTTCAACCTTCATTACTGGCTCTAAAAGTACAGGGTTAGCTTCAAGCGCCCCGTTTTTCATTGCCAGTGAACCTGCTATTTTAAATGCCATTTCATTCGAATCTACATCATGGAATGAACCATCATATAAAGTCGCTTTAACGCCAAGTAATGGGTAGCCTGCCAGTACACCTTGAGACATTTGCTCTTGTATACCTTTGTCTACCGCAGGAACGAATTCTTTAGGAACTGAACCACCTACGGTTTCGTTAACGAACTCGTAAATTGGTGACTCATCATCCGTAATATCCATCGGTTCAAGTTTAATCCAAACGTGTCCATATTGGCCACGACCACCTGACTGACGTATAAACTTCCCTTCAACCTTTACAGTTGAACGAATAGCTTCTCGGTATGAGACCTGCGGCTTACCAACGTTACATTCAACACTGAATTCACGTTTCATACGGTCGACGATGATATCTAGGTGAAGTTCACCCATGCCAGAGATTATAACCTGGCCTGATTCTTCGTCAGTTTGTACACGAAAAGAAGGATCTTCAGCAGCTAGTTTACCTAGTGCGATACCCATCTTATCTTGGTCAGCTATAGTGCGGGGCTCAACCGCAATAGAGATTACTGGTTCTGGGAATTCCATACGCTCAAGCGTAATAATAGAATTCGGATCACACAGTGTTTCACCTGTTGTTACGTCTTTAAGACCAATAGCTGCCGCGATGTCGCCTGCGAAAACTTCTTTGATCTCTTCACGAGAGTTTGAATGCATCTGTACGATACGGCCAAGTCGCTCACGCTTACTTTTTACTGGATTATATACCGTGTCACCCTGTTTAACAGTACCAGAGTAAACACGGAAAAAGGTCAAGGTTCCAACGAACGGGTCTGTTGCAATCTTAAATGCGAGTGCAGCAAACGGCGCTTTATCATTAGCTGGACGTTCTTCCTCAGTACCATTTTCTAAGATACCTTGGATTTGTTTCACTTGCTCTGGTGACGGCATATATTCAACAACGCCATCAAGCACAGCTTGAACGCCTTTGTTTTTAAATGCGCTACCACAAGTAACTGGAACAATCTCATTTGCTAATGTTCGTTGGCGTAAAGCATTTTTAATTTCTGCTTCACTTAACTCTTCACCTTCTAAGTATTTATCCATTAGTTCTTCTGTTGCTTCAGCAGCGCTTTCAACTAAATGAGCGCGCCATTCTTCAGCTAATTCCAGAAGTTCTGCCGGTATTGCCTCATAAGAGAAAGTCATACCCTGGTCCGCTTCGTTCCAGTTAATCACTTTCATTTTTATAAGGTCAATAACACCTTTAAAGTCGTCCTCAGCGCCTACAGGCAACTGAATTGGAACAGGCGTTGCTCCAAGACGAGATTTCACCTGGCTGACCACTGCTAAGAAGTCTGCGCCCGTGCGATCCATTTTATTTACGAAGATCATTCTCGGAACTTCGTATTTGTTCGCTTGACGCCAAACTGTCTCAGTTTGCGGCTGTACACCAGATGAAGCACAAAGAACAACTACCGCACCATCAAGTACGCGTAAAGAACGCTCTACTTCGATAGTGAAATCTACGTGTCCTGGAGTATCAATAATATTGATACGATGGGCGTCAAATTGAGCGTCCATCCCTTTCCAAAAACACGTTGTTGCAGCAGAAGTGATTGTGATACCACGCTCTTGTTCCTGCTCCATCCAATCCATAGTTGCAGCGCCATCATGTACTTCACCGATCTTATGAGAAAGACCTGTGTAGAACAGAACACGTTCTGTTGTGGTGGTTTTGCCTGCATCTACGTGAGCAACAATACCTATATTACGATAGCGCTCAAGTGGAGTTGTACGTGCCATATGATCCTCTTAAAGGTTAAAGACAGATTACCAACGGTAATGAGCGAATGCTTTATTCGCTTCAGCCATACGGTGAACGTCTTCACGTTTCTTAACCGCAGTGCCTTTATTATCAGAAGCGTCAACGATTTCTTGAGCTAAACGTAAGCCCATAGATTTTTCGCCACGCTTACGTGCAGCGTCTACTAACCAACGCATACCTAATGCGTTACGACGAACTGGACGTACTTCAACTGGTACTTGATAAGTTGAACCACCAACACGGCGAGATTTAACCTCTACCTGTGGACGGATGTTATCAAGTGCAGTTTCAAAGATTTCTAGGTGCGACTTGCCTGATTTCTCAGCAGCCACGTCTAGCGCACCATAAACAATTTTTTCAGCAGTAGATTTCTTGCCGTCTAACATCACGATGTTAACGAATTTAGCAAGAAGTTCCGATCCGAACTTAGGATCTGGAAGAATTTTACGTTGACCGATTACGCGTCTTCTAGGCATTTTGTATCTCCGGTTTATTCAGGTTTGCTCTTTCGAGTCAATCACCCAAAACAATAATTATAAATATTTAGTGCTTGGCCTTACTAACGGAATACAATTACCCTTTAGGGCGTTTTGCACCGTATTTAGAACGAGCTTGACGACGATCGCTAACGCCTGCACAGTCAAGTGCACCACGAACAGTGTGAAAACGCACACCTGGTAAATCTTTAACACGACCACCACGGATTAGGATTACACTATGCTCTTGAAGGTTATGACCTTCACCGCCAATGTATGAAGTTACTTCGAAACCGTTAGTTAAACGTACACGTGCTACTTTACGTAACGCCGAGTTTGGTTTCTTAGGTGTAGTTGTATATACGCGAGTACATACACCGCGCTTTTGCGGACACGCTTTTAGTGCAGCTGAGTTACTTTTCGTAACCTTGCTACGGCGTGGCTTACGCACTAGCTGGTTAATAGTTGCCATTTAAATAGCTCCTGAAATTAAAATTACTACTGAAAAAAATAAAAAAATCCGCCCTTTATTTACGAGCCTGCATTAAGCACACAAGTAAATGGGTGGCGGAATTTTAATGAGCAAAGTTTAACCTGTCAACCTAAACTAATCGTAAGACAGCATATAACTGCCTTACGATCACTTAATCTATTGATTAAGAACAGTTTATTGATTTCCAGACAAATCAGCATTTAGAGCGTCTGTAAGTGCTTGAGTCGCCTCTTCTGCACTTACTGTTTGCTCTTCTACTACAACTTTGCTTTGTTTACGGCGAGCCATACGGTCTTGATGATACGCAAAACCGGTACCGGCTGGGATCAAACGACCCACAATTACGTTTTCTTTAAGACCGCGAAGCTCATCGCTCTTACCATTCACTGCCGCATCTGTAAGAACACGTGTTGTCTCTTGGAAAGACGCTGCAGAGATGAAAGATTCTGTTGCTAGTGATGCTTTTGTGATACCCATTAACTGGATTTCAAACTTAGCTGGTATCTTACCTTGTTTTTCAAGGTCACGGTTTGCGATATTAACGCGCGCCACTTCGATTTGTTCACCGGCTAAGAAGTCAGTATCACCGCCGTGTATGATGGTACATTTACGAATCATCTGACGGATAATTGTTTCAATGTGCTTGTCATTGATCTTAACGCCTTGCAAACGGTAAACCTCTTGCACTTCGTTAACGATGTAGTTAGCAACATGAGTCACACCACGTAGGCGTAAGATGTCATGCGGCGATTCAGGACCATCGGCGATAACTTCACCTTTAGACACTTGCTCACCTTCAAACACGTTAAGTTGACGCCACTTAGGAATCATTTCTTCGTAATGATCTCCTTCTGCTGGAGTAATAACTAAACGTTTCTTACCTTTAGTCTCTTTACCGAAGCTAATAGTACCTGTGATCTCAGCTAAGATAGCTGGCTCTTTAGGTTTACGCGCTTCAAATAAGTCGGCTACGCGTGGTAGACCACCCGTGATATCACGAGTTTTCGAACCTTCTTGTGGTATACGTGCTAACACGTCACCAGGGTTTGCTGTAACGCCGTCAATAACTTCAATCGTAGTGAATGAAGGAAGACGTGTTTCTTGCAGACCGCGCTCTTCACTTTCAATGATAAGCTTAGGTTCTTTAGTATTTACTTTAGCAAGATCTTTAACAACTACACGGGTTAAACCTGTTAGTTCATCAGTCTGTGCTTCAGTATTTGAGTCATCTATGTCGCTAAACGATACTTTTGACTTATGCTCAAGAACGATTGGGTGACTATGCGGGTCCCAAGTAGCAACGATGTCGTTACCTTGAACTTCAGCATTGTCTTGCACTGTTAATACCGCACCGTAAGGCACTTTATAACGCTCTTTTTCACGACCATAGCTATCAATGATAGTGATCTCAGTAGAACGTGAGGTAATAACAATCTTACCATCTGTATTTAATACATATTTAGCGTTATGAAGTTTTAATGTACCGTTAGTTTTAACTTGTACATTATTTTCAGCTGACGCTCTTGATGCTGCACCACCGATGTGGAATGTACGCATCGTAAGCTGTGTACCCGGCTCACCGATTGATTGTGCCGCGATAACACCTACTGATTCACCCGCGTTGATGATATGACCACGTGCAAGGTCACGACCATAACACTTAGCACATACACCAAAGTCGTTATCACATGTGATAACAGAACGTACGCGAACTTCATCCACTGAGTGCTCTTCTAAAAGGTCACACAGTTTTTCGTCAAGCATGATATTACGCTCAACAAGTACAGTATTAGTACCTGGAATAACGATATCTTCAGCAACAACACGACCAAGAACACGTTCGCGAAGTGCTTCTACAACATCACCACCTTCAATAAGCGGTTTCATTGTTAAGCCATCTTCTGTGCCACAGTCATCTTCGTTGATTACCAAATCTTGTGCTACGTCTACTAGACGACGCGTTAGGTAACCCGAGTTAGCTGTTTTAAGTGCAGTATCAGCAAGACCTTTACGCGCACCATGCGTTGAGATGAAGTACTGAAGTACGTTTAGACCTTCACGGAAGTTAGCTGTGATTGGCGTCTCGATGATTGAACCATCTGGACGTGCCATTAGACCACGCATACCCGCCAACTGACGAATCTGTGCAGCACTACCACGAGCACCTGAGTCGGCCATCATAAACACTGAGTTAAATGACGGTTGCTCTACTTCTTCACCTTTAGCATTAATAACTGTATCTTTTGACAAGTTAGACATCATTTCACGTGATAAGTTTTCATTTACACGTGACCAGATATCGATAACTTTATTGTACTTTTCACCAGCCGTTACAAGACCTGATTGGAATTGTTGGTTGATTTCAGTAACTTCAGCTTCAGCTGATTCAATTATCTGTGCTTTAACCGGTGGGATAACTAAGTCATCAATACCGATAGAAACACCTGACTTCATTGCATAATGGAAACCGGTGTACATAACTTGGTCAGCAAACACAACAGTGTCTTTAAGACCTAGACGACGGTAACACTCATTCAATAAGCTAGAAATCTGCTTTTTACCTAGTGGCTGGTTGATTGACGCAAACGGCATACCAGTTGGTAAAATTAGAGATAGAATTGCACGACCTACAGTTGTATCGATTACAGTAATAGTATCTTCTACTACACCATCTTCGTTTTTAACTGATTGGCTAATACGTACTTTCACGATTGCGTGAAGGTCAGCATTGCCACTACGGTATGCTTTTTCTACTTCTTTTGGATCTTTAAATATCGCGCCTTCGCCTTTAGCGTTAATGCGGTCACGAGTCATGTAATAAAGACCCAATACAACATCCTGTGAAGGAACGATGATTGGCTCACCATTCGCTGGAGATAGAATGTTGTTTGTTGACATCATCAATGCACGAGCTTCAAGCTGCGCTTCGATTGTTAACGGTACGTGTACCGCCATTTGGTCACCATCGAAATCGGCGTTGTAAGCCGCACATACTAATGGATGCAAATGAATCGCTTTACCTTCGATAAGCACAGGCTCAAACGCTTGGATACCCAAACGGTGAAGTGTTGGTGCACGGTTAAGTAATACTGGATGTTCACGAATTACTTCGTCAAGTACATCCCATACTTCCGGAACTTCACGTTCAACCATCTTTTTAGCTGCTTTGATTGTCGTAGCCATGCCGCGACGCTCTAATTTGCCATAGATGAATGGTTTAAATAGCTCTAGTGCCATCTTCTTAGGAAGACCACATTGGTGAAGCTTAAGTGTAGGACCTACTGTGATAACAGAACGGCCTGAATAATCTACACGCTTACCAAGTAGATTCTGACGGAAACGACCTTGCTTACCCTTGATCATATCAGCAAGTGATTTAAGAGGACGTTTGTTAGAACCTGTAATTGCACGACCACGACGACCGTTATCAAGTAGCGCATCTACCGCTTCTTGTAACATACGTTTTTCGTTGCGTACAATAATGTCTGGTGCTGCTAAATCTAGTAGACGCTTAAGACGGTTGTTACGGTTAATAACACGACGGTAAAGGTCATTTAGATCAGATGTCGCAAAACGACCACCGTCTAATGGTACTAATGGGCGTAGATCTGGTGGCAATACTGGAAGTACTGTCATGATCATCCACTCAGGGTTATTACCTGATTGGTGGAACGATTCCATTAACTTAAGACGTTTAGTGATCTTTTTACGCTTAGTTTCAGAGTTAATTGTTGGTAACTCTTCACGCATTTCAGCAATTAATTGAGCAAGATCGAGTTCACGAAGCAAGTCTAAAACTGCTTCAGCACCCATCTTCGCTTCAAACTCATCGCCATGCTCTTCTAGTGAATCTAAGTATTCTTCTTCACCTAATAGTTGACCCCGCTCAAGCGTTGTCATACCAGGCTCAGTTACTACGAATGATTCGAAGTAAAGAACACGTTCAATATCACGAAGCGTCATATCTAGCATTAAGCCGATACGTGACGGTAATGATTTTAAAAACCATATATGTGCAACTGGGCTCGCAAGGTCGATATGACCCATACGATCGCGTCGCACCTTAGTGAGTGTTACTTCAACGCCACACTTTTCACAGATCACACCACGGTGTTTAAGGCGTTTATATTTACCACATAAACACTCATAATCTTTCACTGGGCCGAAAATACGGGCACAGAATAAGCCGTCGCGCTCAGGCTTGAAAGTACGGTAGTTAATAGTCTCAGGTTTCTTTACTTCACCGTATGACCATGAACGAACCATGTCTGGTGAAGCAAGACCAATGCGAATTGCATCGAATTCTTCGGTCTTATTTTGTTGCTTCAGAAACTTAAGTAAGTCTTTCACCTTAGCTCTCCTGTCGGAGTTAATCTTGAGGACGGATAGTCTCGTCCCTACATTCTATTCAGCCGTAACAGATGCTGCAGCGTTAACTGCAGCATCTAATTGGCTTAATTTTCTTCCAACTCGATGTTGATACCCAGTGAGCGGATTTCTTTCAACAATACGTTGAACGATTCTGGCATACCTGGTTCCATTTTATGGTTACCATCAACGATGTTTTTATACATCTTAGTACGACCGTTCACGTCATCCGATTTCACTGTTAGCATTTCTTGTAGAGTGTAAGCAGCACCGTAAGCTTCAAGTGCCCATACTTCCATCTCACCAAAACGCTGGCCACCGAACTGTGCTTTACCACCCAGCGGCTGCTGAGTAACAAGGCTATAAGAACCAGTAGAACGTGCGTGCATCTTATCGTCAACCAAGTGGTTAAGTTTAAGCATGTACATGTAACCAACAGTTACTTGACGTTCAAACTGATCGCCAGTACGGCCATCATAAAGTGTAACCTGACCACTTCGAGGATATCCACCAAGCTCAAGCATGTCTTTGATTTCGTTTTCTTTCGCGCCATCAAATGCAGGAGTAGCTATTGGTAAACCACCTTTTAAGTTTTCAGCTAGACGACGAATTTCGTCATCAGTGAAGCTAGCAATGTCTACAACTTGGCGAGATTCACCAATTTCGTAAGCTTGCTTGATGAATTCACGTAGCTCATGAAGCTCACGTTGTTCTTTCATCATCTCTTCAATACGTTCACCGATACCACGTGCAGCAAGACCCATATGTGTTTCAAGGATCTGACCGATGTTCATACGCGATGGTACACCTAGTGGATTCAATACGATATCTACCGTACGACCTTTGTCATCGTAAGGCATATCTTCTACTGGTACGATAGTCGAGATAACACCTTTGTTACCGTGACGACCCGCCATTTTATCACCCGGTTGGATACGACGTTTAACAGCTAGGTATACTTTAACAATCTTAAGTACGCCTGGTGCTAAATCATCACCCTGAGTAATTTTACGACGTTTGTTTTCAAACTTTTTATCGTATTCAGCTTTAAGCTCATCGTACTGTGCAGCTAGTTGCTCAAGCTCAGCTTGCTTGTCTTCTTCAGCAAGGCTTTGCGTAAGTACTTTTTCAGCATTAAGAGATGCAAGTTTATCTTCATCAAAACCAGCAGCTATAAGTAGCTTGCGTGCACGGTCTAAAACGCCTGCTTCTAAAATACGGAACTCTTCGTTGAAGTCTTTCTTCGCTTCGCGAAGCTGCATATCTTCAACTTCTAACGCACGTTTATCTTTTTCAACACCATCACGGGTGAAAACTTGCACGTCAATTACAGTACCAGTTACAGAGTTTGGTACGCGTAAAGAGCTGTCTTTAACGTCAGACGCTTTTTCGCCGAAGATAGCACGTAGTAGCTTCTCTTCAGGTGTAAGCTGTGTCTCGCCTTTAGGAGTCACTTTACCTACTAGGATATCGCCGCCTTTAACTTCAGCACCAATATATACAACGCCTGATTCATCAAGCTTGCCTAGCGCAGACTCACCCACATTCGGGATATCTGCAGTGATCTCTTCAGGACCTAATTTAGTATCACGGGCAACACACTGTAGTTCTTGAATATGGATAGTCGTTAGACGATCTTCTTCAACTACGCGCTCTGATAGTAAGATTGAATCCTCGAAGTTGTAACCGTTCCATGGCATGAATGCCACACGAAGGTTTTGACCAAGGGCTAAGTCACCTAAGTCAGTCGAAGGACCATCTGCTAACACGTCACCACGAGTAACCGGTTCGCCAACCATACAAGTTGGTTTTTGGTTAATACATGTATTTTGGTTAGAACGTGTGTATTTGGTTAAGTTGTAGATGTCGATGCCCGCTTCACCAGGGATGCGTTCTTCTTCATGTACATTTACAACGATGCGACTTGCGTCAGCATACATTACTTCACCACCACGTTTAGCAACGATAGTTACACCAGAGTCTTTCGCTAGTGTTAACTCAATACCAGTACCTACTAACGGTTTATCCGCTTTCAATGTTGGTACTGCTTGACGTTGCATGTTTGAACCCATCAATGCACGGTTAGCATCATCGTGTTCTAGGAACGGGATAAGTGCTGCCGCTACAGAGATCACCTGTTGTGGTGATACATCCATATATTGCTGGTCCATGCGACCCATAAAGGTAGACTCACCTTTGTGGCGACATGGAATAAGTTCATCAACAAACTCATTGGTTTCAGTTAAGTTTGAGTTCGCCTGTGCGATAACAAACTGACCTTCTTCAATGGCTGATAAGTAATCAACTTCATCAGTTACAACACCATCTACCACTTTGCGGTAAGGTGTTTCTAAGAAACCGTAGTCATTTGTACGTGCGTACGTAGACAATGAGTTAATTAGACCGATGTTTGGACCCTCAGGAGTCTCGATTGGACATACGCGACCATAGTGAGTTACGTGAACGTCACGTACTTCAAAGCCTGCGCGTTCACGAGTTAGACCGCCCGGACCTAATGCAGAGATACGACGTTTATGCGTAACTTCTGATAGTGGGTTATTTTGGTCCATAAACTGTGATAACTGAGACGAGCCGAAGAACTCTTTAACCGCTGCCGAAATAGGCTTAGCGTTAATTAGATCTTGTGGCATTATCGCGTCAAGGTCACCTAAGCTTAAACGCTCACGTACAGCACGTTCAACACGTACTAGACCAACACGGAATTGGTTCTCAGCCATTTCGCCAACACTACGTATACGACGGTTGCCTAAGTGATCGATATCATCAACATCGCCTTGACCGTTACGAATAGCAATTAATACCTTCATAACAGACACGATGTCTTCTTTGCTTAATGTGCCTGGGCCTGTGTCTGTATCGTAACCAACACGGCTATTGAACTTCATACGACCTACAGTAGATAAGTCATAACGTTCTTCAGAGAAGAATAAGTTCTGGAATAAGGCTTCAGCCGCGTCTTTCGTCGGTGGCTCGCCTGGGCGCATCATGCGGTAAATTTCTACTAGTGCTTCTAAACGGCTGCTTGAAGAGTCAATGTTCAATGTATTTGACATGTAAGCACCGCTGTCCACTTCATTGATATATAAGGTATCAATTTTAGTGTGACCGGCTTTAACCAATTCAGCCATTAGCTCTAGAGTTAGCTCGTCATTTGCATTTGCAATGACTTCACCAGTTGACTCATCAACATAGTTTTTAGCTACAATACGGCCAATGATGTACTCATGTGGTACTTCTAATTGCTTAATGCCTTTCTTCTCGATGCTCTTGATGTGACGAGCCGTAACACGACGACCGCTTTCAACAAATACTTCACCGTCTTCGCTCTTGATATCAAAAGCGGCAGTTTCACCACGTAAACGCGAAGGTACAAGTTCCATAAGAACTTTACCATTCGTTACTTCAAACGTAGTGTTATCGAAGAACATATCTAGGATTTCTTCGCTAGAATACTCTAGTGCACGTAGGATGATAGACGCCGGTAATTTACGACGGCGGTCAATACGTACATATAAGTTATCTTTTGCATCAAATTCGAAGTCTAACCATGAACCACGGTAAGGAATAACGCGTGCGTTATATAATACTTTACCTGATGAATGAGTTTTACCGCGGTCGTTATCAAAGAATACACCAGGGCTACGGTGTAGCTGAGAAACGATAACACGCTCTGTACCATTGATTACAAAAGTACCGGTATCTGTCATGAGCGGAATTTCGCCCATGTAAACTTCTTGCTCTTTAATGTCTTTAACTGTGCCTGGAGCTTCTTTGTCCATAACGATAAGGCGAAGTTTCACGCGAAGTGGAGCAGAATAAGTCACACCGCGAATTTGACATTCTTTTACATCGAAAACTGGCTCACCAATACGGTAACTTACGTATTGAAGCTCAGAATTTCCCGAGTAGCTTTTAATAGGGAACACAGAACGGAAGGCAGCTTCCAAACCATGATCGCCATCAGCGTCCGGCACTAAGAATTTTTTAAACGATTCTAACTGTGTAGACAGTAAAAAAGGTATATCCAAAACTTGTGGACGTTTACCAAAATCCTTACGGATACGTTTCTTTTCAGAATAAGAGTAAGCCATGGGGTTCCTCAGCTTGCTGATCTTTGACCCGACCTGTTCTTGTAAGAACAGACTTAACTGGCAGCTATGCCAAGATTTTACAACATTTAACTGTTGTTCTAATTAGATCCCACTTTAACACTAGCAAACTATAAAGCGTTGAAAGTAAAGAAAAAATCAGATTTTATTTGCGCTAAAAGAGTGCATCACTCTATAGCGCAAAAAGGCCGGTGATTAAATAATCACCAGCCCTTGCCTGATTTCTCAGGCAGCGAACTTAGCAAAAGCTAAATTACTTAACCTCAACTTCAGCACCAGCTTCAGTAAGATCTTTTGCAAGTGCTTCAGCTTCTTCTTTAGATACACCTTCTTTAACAGGTGTAGGAGCAGCTTCAACAAGAGCTTTCGCTTCTTTAAGGCCAAGGCCAGTTGCGCTACGGACAGCTTTGATTGCAGAAACCTTGTTAGCGCCAGCGCCAGTAAGGATTACGTCAAATTCTGTTTTCTCTTCAGCAGCTTCAGCAGCTGGACCAGCTACCATTGCAGCTGCAGCAGTTACGCCGAATTTTTCTTCCATTGCTTCGATAAGAGCAACAACGTCCATTACTGACATTTCAGCAATTGCGTCAAGGATTTGGTCTTTAGATACAGACATTACAAATTTCCTAATAATTAACGGACATTAAGTCCAAATAAATTTTACACCGAAAGTGAGATTAAACAGCTTAAAATTAAGCAGCTTGCTCTTCTTTCTGTACACGTACTGCTTCAATTGTTTTACACAATTTGCCAGCAGACGCTTCTTTCATAGCACTCATTAAGCGTGCAACAGCTTCATCGTATGTAGGTAATGTAGCAAGCATTGCTGCATCAACAACATTTCCTTCAAAAGCGGCCGTTTTAAGCTCGAATTTCTCATTCTTTTTCGCGAAATCTGAAAAGATACGCGCAGCAGCACCTGGGTGCTCTGATGAGAAAGCGATTAAGCTTGGACCAACAAATGAATCAGAAAGACACTCAAAATCTGTTCCTTCAAGAGCACGTTTTGCTAAAGTGTTACGGACAACTTTCATCCAAACACCATTTGCACGAGCTTCTTTACGAAGGGCAGTGATTGCGCCAACTGTTACACCACGAGAATCTGCAACAACTGCAGATAGAGCACCATTGGCTGCTTCGTTGACTTCAGCAACTATTGCTTTTTTGCCTTGAAGATTTAAAGCCATGGGTGTTACTCCTGGTTTAATGGGGGTACCGATTATCGGATTCCCCTGTTCTACTCTTCCCTACCAAACAAGGTAGAGATGCTTTTTACGGCGAGAGCCAGAAGGATTAGGAAAAATCTATCTGGGGTCTACACCGTCTACGTAGGTGAATATTAAGGCCGGAGCCACCTACGGTCTTGGACGGAAGCCCAATTTATCGTTAACCCCGAAGGCTTAACGAAATTATGGACTTCAACCCGAATTCTTTACTTTGCAAATTAATAAATTAATCAACAAAATGGCGCGAAATTATAGTACAAATTTCACGCCATGTAAACACTCAATTAAGCAACAATAGTGCTTAAAGTGTTTTGGTCAACAGAAACACCTGCGCCCATTGTTGTAGAGATAGTTACTTTCTTCAAGTAAACACCCTTAGCTTGAGAAGGTTTAGCCTTCTTAAGCGCAACAATTAGAGCTTCAAGGTTTTGTTGTAACTGCTCTGCAGTGAAATCAACCTTACCAATAGTAGTATGGATGATGCCATTTTTGTCATTACGGTAACGAACTTGACCTGCTTTAGCATTTTTAACTGCTTCTGCAACGTTAGGTGTTACAGTACCAGTTTTAGGGTTTGGCATTAGACCACGTGGGCCTAAGATTTGACCTAGTTGACCAACAACACGCATAGCGTCTGGTGATGCAACAACAACGTCAAAGTTCATCTCGCCTTTTTTAACTAGTTCAGCAAGATCTTCCATACCTACTAATTCAGCACCGGCTTCTTTTGCAGCTTCTGCATTAGCGCCTTGTGTGAATACAGCAACACGAACGTCACGACCAGTACCGTTAGGTAGTACAGTAGCACCACGAACGTTTTGATCAGATTTACGAGCATCGATACCAAGGTTAACGGCAACGTCAACACTTTCTACGAATTTAGCTGTCGCTAACTCTTTTAAAAGAGCAACTGCTTCATTGATTTCGTAATCTTTAGTTACTTCCACTTTTTCGCGGATAGTACGCATACGTTTAGTTAATTTAGCCATTTCTTAGTCCTCTACGTTCAAGCCCATCGCACGCGCAGAACCTGCGATAGTGCGAACCGCTGCGTCCATATCGGCAGCTGTAAGGTCAGTTCGTTTTGTCTCAACAATTTCTTCAAGTTGAGCACGAGTTACTGTGCCTACTTTATCAGTGTTAGGACGGCCTGAGCCTGACTTGATACCAGCAGCTTTCTTAAGTAAGTAAGCAGCAGGTGGCGTTTTCATGTCGAACGTAAATGAACGGTCACCGTAAACAGAGATCACTACAGGAACTGGAGCGCCTTTTTCGATAGACTCTGTACGTGCGTTAAACGCTTTACAGAATTCCATGATGTTTACACCGTGTTGACCTAGTGCAGGACCTACTGGAGGACTAGGATTAGCCATACCAGCGGCAACTTGTAGCTTGATTAGAGCTTCAACTTTTTTAGCCATTATAAATACCTCATTTGGTGGGTCTCAGCCTTGTGCGCGCGAGGACGCGTACTCTAACGGCTTCCCAGTTTAAAAATTGGTTTCGTACTTTTTGCAAAGTAAAAAATAAATTTTACCTTAATACAAAAAGGCCGCTGATTATAAGTTAATCAGCGGCCTTTTTCAAGCTTCATGCCAAAATTTAAATAAAAATTAGCGAAGCTTTTTTAATCAATTACTTATCTTGCTCAACTTGACCGAATTCAAGCTCAACTGGCGTAGAACGACCAAAAATAAGTACAGATACTTTTACGCGGCTCTTTTCGTAGTCAACTTCTTCAACTACACCACTGAAATCTGCAAATGGACCATCTGTAACGCGTACAACTTCACCTGGTTCAAATAATGTAGCAGGTTTAGGTGCTTCAGCATTTTCTTGTAGGCGATTAAGAATGCGCTCAGCTTCTTTAGGGCTGATAGGAGCAGGACGATCAGACGTACCACCAATAAAGCCCATAACGCGTTCTGTGCTGTTCACTAAGTGCCAGCTTGCGTCATTCATATCCATTTGTACTAATACATAACCTGGGAAGAATTTACGCTCAGATTTACGCTTTTGGCCAGCGCGCATCTCAACAACTTCTTCAGTTGGTACTAATATCTCACCAAAGCTCGATTCTAGACCTTCGATTTTAATATGTTCAATTAACGTTTGAGCTACACGCTTTTCGTAACCAGAAAAGGCCTGTACTACATACCAACGTAACTTAATTTCTTTGTTCTCGTTCTCATCCGACATGGGATCAGATCTCCAATCCAGTTAAAAAGCCTACAGCGCGGAATAAAATGCCATCTAATCCCCAAAGGATAAGTGCCATAATCACTGTTGCAACCATTACAATTAATGTCGTGTGGGTAGTTTCTTGGCGCGTTGGCCAAATAACTTTGCGTACTTCAATTCGAGCTTCTTTAGCGAAAGCAAGAAAGTTACGTCCCTTAAATGTTTGCGAGGCAATTGCTAATCCGGCCGCTATTGCAACAACAACGCCAATAGCACGTAGTAATACAGATTGATCTGCATACATGTGATTACCAACAACTGCGCCTGCAAGTAGCGCGATTGCTACTAACCACTTTACTGACTCCATCGCACTTGATGGTGTTTCTACATTCGTGCTCATAATATTATTACCTTAACTACAGACACAACAACCCTACACTACGGCAGGGTTAATCCATTAAAATCTAAACTTAAAAACAGACTTAATTTAAACCGGTTTTTAATCTCAGACTACTCAAATAACAAGTAAAACTGGCAGGGGCGGAGAGATTCGAACTCCCAACCATCGGTTTTGGAGACCGCTGTTCTACCAATTGGAACTACGCCCCTGCAAAGTGGATGCCTATTATACTTACGCAGTTCATTAACACAAGCCTAAAAGATACCCACATTGGAAAATCTAATTAATTAATTACATTATTGTTTAAACTGCTAATAATTTAATCGGTTAGATAAACCTATAATCCAAAGATATTGATTATTTCCCTATGGTTTTATAAACGTCACTTAACAAGCTTGAAGCACCAAACCTAAATGTATTTGCTTGCAAATAATCATCACCCATTATTGCGCGTGCTAGCGCTAAATAATCACTAGCATCGGCAACAGTTTTAACACCGCCGGCCGCTTTAAAGCCCACACGTTTGTTTGAGTTTTTAATGGCTGTTAGCATAATTTTTGTTGATTCAAGGGTCGCATTAATGGCCACTTTACCCGTACTGGTTTTTACAAAATCAGCACCGCCTTCAATTGCAAGCTCAGTGGCTTGAGTAATAAGCGCGTCGGTTTTTAGCTCACCGCTTTCTATTATTACTTTAAGTTGCGCGCGCGACCCACACGCTTTTTTACTTTCGCTTACATAACTAAGTACAGTTTGAGCATCGCCTGCTATGAGTTTTTTATAAGGAATAACCAAATCAATTTCGTCTGCGCCGCGCTCTATAGCAATGAGTGTTTCGTTAATTACATCACTCAGTGGAGCATCACCCGTTGGAAAGTTAGTGACTGTTGCGACTTCAACATGGTTAAGCTCACGCGCTGCGAGTGCTATTTTTGCATCATCAACAAAATTGCTATAAACACATACTGCGGCAGGCGTGCCTAAGGTAGGATTTATGCTATCAACAAGTGCTTGAATGCTTTTGGTGGTATCGCTGGTGTTTAAGCTTGTTAAATCCATCAGTGCGACTGCTAATGCGGCATCTTTTTGGTGTTGTGTCATTAGAGCTCCGTTGCTTATGTAATACCAATTTTATTAAAAACATGATCATTTTAGCGTATTAAATAACGCACTAACTACGTTAAAAACTATTTATATAGAACAACTATGTATCATAATTTTAGCCTTGTTATTGAGCTATTTTCTCGTCGCTATAATAGATCACTAATTTAATGCAATTGGTATAAGTACAAAATTTGATATGCCTCCATATTAACAAATTAAACCAAACTCGCTATAGCTCATAACCAAACACTATAAGCTGGTTATTTTACTTGTAACTCGGCGCAATCCCTTGTTAACTAGCTCTTAGGCCTAAAAAGCCCACCTATTATAACTTTTGGTTATATCAACTTGGTTTTAATTATTTTTTACTTATTGATAGCCGCTATATTCTGCTTATCAGAATAAAGCGTTTTCTTATATTTGAATTTGTTTAGGGGTCTTATTAACGTGCAGTATTTACCTATCTTTACCAAACTCGACAACAAACCAGTATTGGTTGTTGGCGGTGGAGAGGTCGCATTACGCAAATGTCGCGCGTTTTTAAAAGCGAGAGCAAGCGTTACTTTAGTAGCACCCTGGTTTTGCGACGAACTAAAAGAGCATGCACATAATAATGAAGTAACGCTTATTGATGCTTATTTTGATGAATCGCACCTTGATGGCAAAATGCTCGTTATTGCAGCAACCGACCGCGATGAAGTAAACAACAACGTATTTGAACTTGCCAATGCCCGCAATGTGTTTGTAAACGTGGTTGATGACCAACCTAAATGTACGTTTATATTCCCATCCATTGTTGACCGTGACCCAATTACGATTGCTATATCAAGTGCTGGCACAGCGCCCGTACTTGCACGTCGCTTACGCGAAAAGCTCGAAACTCTTATTCCACATCATATTGGCCCACTTGCAACACTTGTCGGTGGCTTTAGAGACAAAGTAAAAAAACGCTTTAAGCATTTTTCAGACCGCCGCCAATTTTGGGAAGGCGTGTTCGACTCATCTGTAGTGAGTAAAGTACAAACTGGCGATACCCAAGCCGCACAGCAGCAACTAGAGCAAATGCTAGATGCGAAAGCAGAACCTGAAGGCGAAGTATATGTAGTAGGTGCAGGCCCTGGCGATCCAGAGCTTTTAACACTTAAAGCACTGCAACTTATGCAACAAGCCGACGTCGTCGTTTATGACTTTTTAGTCTCTGACGAAATTATGGAACTAGTGCGCCGTGATGCTGACCTTATTTGTGTAGGTAAACGCTTAGGCGATCATAGTGTTGTTCAAGAAGATACCAACCAAATGCTGGTTGACCTTGCTAAACAAGGCAAAAAAGTATGCCGCATTAAAGGTGGTGACCCGTTTATTTATGGCCGTGGTGGCGAAGAAGTACAAGTACTGGCTGCTAACAACGTAAATTATCAAATTGTACCAGGTATTACAGCCGCTGCAGGTTGTAGTGCGTATGCGGGTATTCCGCTCACGCATCGTGACCATGCACAAGCCATTCAATTTGTAACTGGCCACTGTAAAAAAGACGGTCAAGAACTTGATTGGCAATCGCTGGCAAAAGCAAATCAAACGCTGGCTATTTACATGGGCGTAATTAAATCGCCGCACATACAAGGCGAGCTTTTAAAACATGGCCGCAAAGCCGACACCCCTGTTGCCATTATCGAAAACGGTACACGTAAAAATCAGCGTGTAGTAACAGGCCAATTAGGCGAACTTGCCGCCTTAATTGAACGCAACAGCATTATATCGCCTGCGCTACTCATTATTGGTGAAGTAGCCGCCCTGCACTCGCAACTAGCGTGGTTTGGGAAGAACGAGCAAACAAGCAGCTTTGCACAGCCGCTAACAGATGTATCAAATACATAACCGAATTTTAAATTTGTAACTTTTAATCATTTTAGTAGGACGACTAACAATGGCTTTAACTCACCTTCAGCAACTTGAAGCTGAAAGTATCAAAATCATGCGCGAAGTCGCCGCTGAGTTTGAGAACCCAGTAATGCTTTACTCTATTGGTAAAGATTCGTCGGTACTTTTGCACTTAGCGCGTAAAGCATTTTACCCTGCAAAAATTCCGTTCCCGTTATTACACGTAGACACCAACTGGAAGTTTCGTGAAATGATTGAGTTTCGCGACCGTATAGCTAAAGAATACGGCTTTGACCTACTGGTACACAAAAATCCAGAAGGCATTGAAATGGGTGTAGGCCCGTTTACGCATGGCTCGGGTAAACATACCGACATAATGAAAACCCAAGGCTTAAAACAAGCGCTAGATAAATACGGCTTTGATGCTGCATTTGGTGGCGCACGCCGCGACGAAGAAAAGTCACGCGCAAAAGAGCGTGTTTACTCGTTCCGCGACAAACACCACCGTTGGGACCCTAAAAACCAACGCCCAGAGCTTTGGAATACCTACAACAGCCAAGTTAATCCGGGTGAGAGCATTCGTGTTTTCCCATTATCTAACTGGACTGAGCTTGATATTTGGCAATACATTTATCAAGAAAACATCGAAATGGTGCCATTGTACCTAGCTAAAGATCGCCCAGTAGTTGAGCGCGACGGTACTTTGATTATGGTTGACGATGAGCGTATGCCTCTTAATGAAGGTGAAGTACCGCAAATGAAATCTGTACGTTTTCGTACATTAGGCTGCTACCCACTTACCGGTGCAGTTGAATCAACAGCAAGTACTTTAACCGAAATCATCGAAGAAATGCTGCTATCTACGTCATCTGAACGTGAAGGTCGTGTTATTGACCATGATTCAGCCGGCTCAATGGAGAAGAAAAAACGTGAGGGGTATTTTTAATGTCTAGCCAAAATAACGATACATTTAACGAAGTAAAAGAAATAGGCATAGACGCCTACCTAGCACGCCAACAAGACAAAAGCTTATTACGCATGCTTACTTGTGGCAGCGTAGATGACGGTAAATCAACATTGATTGGCCGCCTACTGCACGACAGCCACCAAATTTATGAAGATCAGCTAGCAGCTCTTCATAAAGATAACGAAAAAGTAGGTAACGCAGGTGAAGATCTTGACCTTGCATTATTAGTTGATGGCCTACAAGCTGAGCGTGAGCAAGGCATTACCATTGACGTAGCGTACCGTTACTTTTCAACGGCTAAGCGTAAATTTATTATTGCCGACACACCTGGGCACGAGCAATACACACGCAACATGGTAACGGGTGCATCAACAAGTGATGTCGCCATTATTTTGGTTGATGCGCGTTACGGCGTGCAAGTACAAACTAAGCGCCATAGCTTTATTTGTGACTCGCTGGGCATTAAGCAGTTTGTTGTTGCCGTTAATAAAATGGATATCGTTGATTTTGACGAAACCGTGTATGAAAAAATTAAGGCCGATTACCTTAAATTTGCTGAGCAACTTAACGTATCAAACATTAAGTTTGTGCCTATGTCGGCGCTTAAAGGCGACAACGTAGTAACACGCTCTGCACATACACCGTATTACACCGACAAGCCGCTACTAGAGTTACTAGAAGATTCGCCAGCAGCCGAAATAGATACAGGCTTTGAAGCGCGCCTACCTGTGCAATATGTCGTGCGTCCTAACTTAAACTTCCGTGGTTTTCAGGGCACACTGACATCGGGCAAGATGCACGTAGGCGATGCTGTAAAAGTATTACCGTCGGGTAAAACGTCAAGCATTAAAGAAATTGTTACCTTTGATGGCAATTTAGATAGCGCCGAAGCAGGCCAAGCAATTACCGTTACCCTAAATAACGAGATTGATATTAGCCGAGGTGATGTAATCGTACCTGCAAACTCAACGGCCGCTGTTACTAACCAGCTGCAAGCTAAAATTGTGTGGATGCATGAATCGCCATTAGTCTTAGGTAAAAGCTATAACCTAAAACTAGGTAGCAAAAACACCTCAGCTATTGTTAAAAAGATTGACTACACAATTGATGTAAACACGCTTGAGCACGGCACTAGCGACTCACTGCAGTTGAACGAAATTGCGATTGTAACGCTTGAACTAACCGAAACTATTTTGGCAGACGAGTACCACAGCAATCACGAAACAGGCTCGTTTATCCTAATCGATCGCTTATCAAACCTAACTGTTGCTGCCGGTATGATTGAGCAAGTACTGCAAAGCCAAACAAAGCAAAGTAACTTTAGCGAATTTGAAGTTGAATTTAACAGCTTAGTACGCAAGCACTTCCCGCATTGGCAAGCGCTTGATATTTCTAAGTTATAAGTTAACTTTAGCCTGTTAGGAATTTAAAAGCATGGTAGAACAGCTCGTTTTAACAGGCATTATGCTTACCTTAGTCGGGTGCCTTTTTGGCACCCGTATTAATCCAGCATGGTTATTTGTAAGCGCTATTGGCACCAGCTACTTAGCAGGGCTAATCGATCTTGAAAGTATGTTAGTTAACTACGCCAACCCGTCGCTTATCACTTTAGTACTATTGGTGTTAGTGTCGACCGCAATAGAAAAAACCACCCTAATTCAAAAGTTAGCGCAATCGCTATCTAAAGGTAGTTTAGTAAAATCGGTAACAAAATTGGGGTTATCAACCGCCTTTTTATCGTCGTTCACTAACAATACCGCCGTTGTTGCATCGCTTATTACCGCGATAAAAGACAATCCTAATCACTCCCCTTCAAAGCTATTATTACCGCTGTCGTACACTGCTATTTTGGGCGGCACTATTACGCTTATTGGTACATCAACCAACTTAATCGTCAATGGCTTTGCAGTAGATGCGGGCATGGAACCGCTGGGCTTTTTTGACTTTACCTTAGTGGGTTTGGGCGCGCTAAGCGTAGGCCTAATTACCATTTTAGTAATGCTTAAATACTTACCCGACAACGGTAAAAGCGACCAAGAAGTCGTGCCTTTTTACCTAGAAGGTAAAGTACAAGCAAGCTCAAAATTAATAGGCCAAACCGTAGAAGAAAACGGCCTGCGTGATTTAAAAGACTTATTCCTTGCTGAAATTATTCGCGACGGGAGCCGAATTTGCGCAGTCACCCCGCAGCAAATTATTCAAAAAGACGACGTGCTGCTGTTTGTAGGTGACATAAAATCGGTGCCATTACTTACCCGTTTCGACGGCCTAAAAGTAGTGCACGAGAATCATCAAAAAGACATAGAACACTTAGTAGAAGTAGTCGTAAGTCAATCTTCAAAATTTATTGGCAAAACCGTAAAAGAAGCCCGCTTTAGAGAGCAGTTTCATGCAGCCGTTATTGCTATTCGCCGTGGGCACGACCGCTTACAAGGCGGCCTTGGGCAAGTGCAATTACAAGCTGGCGACTCGTTAATACTCGCACCAGGCAAAAACTTTTACACCTTGCCTAATTTAAAGCGCGAATTTGTGTATATTTCAGGGTTTGACTTACAAGCCCACCTTGCGCCTAAACAATCAAACATTGTGCTACTAAGCTTTGCCGCAGTACTGGGTTTAAGCATTATTGGCATAGTGCCGCTGGTTAAAGGCTTATTAGTATTACTGATTGGCTTAATGCTCAGTGGCACCATAAAACTTAACGAAGTAAAACGCCGTTTTCCTATCGAGTTATTAGTGGTAGTAGGCAGCGCCATTGGCCTTGCTAAATTAATGATAGGCACCGGACTTGCCGGGCAAATATCCGACGCCATGTTTATGGTACTTGGGGATTTTGGCCCGTACGGCGCATTTATTGCCATATTTTTAATGACCGTATTATTTACCGAGCTTATTACTAATAACGCAGCAGCTGCCTTGTCGTTCCCTGTTGCTTACTCGCTCGCGGTTGGTTTTAATGTAGACCCGCTACCGTTTATTATGGCGGTTGCCTTTGGCGCATCAGCCAGCTTTATATCGCCATTTGGGTATCAAACTAATCTAATGGTTTATAGCGCGGGTAACTATCGCTTAAAAGATTACATAGTGATGGGCTTACCCCTTTCTATTATTTATTCAATCACGGTATTAACCTTGATCCCGCAGGTATTTCCGTTTTAATACCTGCGCTCACAGCATAAGAGACTCTCACTATGGATGAAAATATAGTTTGGCATAACTACGCAACGACAAAAGCACAGCGTAGTGAGCAAAAAAAACATAAGCCCGCTATTTTATGGTTTACCGGCTTTTCAGGCTCTGGCAAAAGCACCGTAGCAAACGCACTAGAAGCAGCGCTTAATCAGCAAGGTACGCACACTTACCTGCTCGATGGCGACAACGTACGCCACGGTTTATGTAAAGATCTAGGCTTTAGCGACGAAGACCGCATTGAAAACATACGCCGCGTAGGCGAAACCGCAAAACTAATGACCGACGCTGGCTTGTTAGTACTTACTGCGTTTATATCGCCTTTTAGAGCAGAACGCGACATGGTGCGCAGCTTAGTAGACGAAGGCGAATTTATCGAAGTATTTATCGATACCCCACTGGATGTATGCGAAAGCCGCGATCCAAAAGGCTTATACAAAAAAGCCCGCGCAGGGGAGATAAAACACTTCACTGGTATCGATTCAAGCTACGAAGTGCCAAACAATCCAGAAATAATTTTAGATACAAGTAAAAACACCCTAGACCAATCGGTTGCACAACTGATAACGTATCTAAAACAAAAGCACATAATATAGGTTAACCCCATGAATCAAACCGAACTGCTAGAAGAAACCCTCATCCTTGCCCGCAAAGCAGGCCAAGCGATAATGGGAATTTACGAAAAGGATTTTAACGTTGAGTACAAAGCCGATGAAAGCCCCGTAACCGACGCCGATTTAGCAGCTCATAAACTGATTGTGGTAGGGCTTCAACAGCTCACACCTGATATTCCAATACTTAGTGAAGAAAACGCCGACATAAGTTGGGATGTACGTCAAACGTGGAAAAGCTACTGGTTAGTTGATCCAATCGACGGCACTAAAGAATTTATTAAAAAGAACGGTGAATTTACCGTAAACATCGCCCTAATTAAAAACGGCATTCCTATTTTGGCCGTAGTTGATGCACCTGCCCTTGGTGTATCGTACTTAGCTGCCGAAGCCATTGGCGCATTTAAAGATAAAGGCGATGAGCGAATTGAGCTTAAGGTAACTACCAAACCTAACAAAGGGTTAATTCGAGTTGTAGGCAGCCGCTCGCACCCATCACCCGATTTAGCCGAGTTTGTGAAACGCTTTGATGAGGTTGAAATGGTGTCTAAAGGCAGCTCACTAAAACTCTGTTTAGTCGCTGAGGGCAGCGCCGATATTTACCCGCGCTTAGGTCCAACTTGCGAATGGGATACAGGCGCAGGCCATGCAATCGCCGAAATAGCCGGTGCTAAAGTGACTAAGCTTGATGGCAGCCCGCTTATTTATAACACCAAAGATGAGTACTTAAATCCGTATTTTGTAGTGAGTGCGATAGAAGAGTAAGGGCTAAGAGTTACGAGCTGTTAGCTACTAGCAGTTCGATGTAAATTTAAACATCGTAGATACCATCTCTTCTAATCAGCCTCAAGCTTTCTTTAAATTGCTTGGGGCTGATATTCAGTTTGATTCTTCACAACACCAAAACAGATATGTGTCAGCTTTCTCATTGCAGCACCAATTGC
>NZ_JACJDW010000045.1:0-24239 GCF_014163745.1 Pseudoalteromonas sp. SR44-2
TGAGTATGTTCGTTAATCATAATGTGCCCTCAAACAAGATTTGAAGATCTGATCATGACATTGAGATTTAGTTCAAAAAAATCCCCGCTAATTTCTTAGCAGGGATTTGTGTATAAGAGACAGCTTTAAAAGCGCCTTTCTTTATGAGCTACAATTAATTATTCAACAGTTTGTGTAGCCGCTGGTAAGTTAAGCTCAGCATTGGCTTTAAGCGCTTCAATAAATACCATGTAGTTTTTATTAGCTTGCGCCATAGTAATACTTTGTTTTGCTTGAGGGTCAATATTAGCTGCAACTTGTGCATCTGTTACCGACTTAAGCGCAACAATTGCTGCATCACCATTATTTAAATTAACGAGGTCGACTACCGCAGAATCAGCTGGGTGAGCCATTTTAAAAGCTTGAGTCACAATAGCAGGTGAAACAGTGTAGCTTTGACGTGTTAACTGCGCTTCTTGGCGAAGTGTTAAGCTCTGCTCATTAGCAACATCGTTTAAGCTCTTACCTGCTTGTACTTCTGCAAATAAGCTACGTGCCTTTTCTTTAGCAAGCTCAGATGATTTTTCATTAACTAAACGCGCTTTAATTTCCTCGTTTACTTCATCTAACGGCTTAGTAGCAGCAGCTTTATGCTCGTTAATACGAACAATGATTGCATGCTCATCGCCAAGCTCAATAACTTCAGAATTTACTTTATCTTCAAGTAAATCAACTGATGTTAATGCTGTGACAACTGCAGGGCTGTTTAACGGCTCTGGTAGAGCATTAAGTGCTAAAAGAGGTGTAGATTTAACTTCAACTTCAGCAACTTCTGCAGCATCATCTAAGCGGTCTGAAATTTCAAATGCAAGTGCACCCATTTCAGTTTGCTTTTCATAAAATGCATCTATTTTTTCAGCTTGTTCTAATTCAGCACGTAAGTCAGCTTTAACATCGTCATACGCTTTAACTTGTTGTGGTTGAATATCAGTAAGTTTAATTATGTGATAACCAAACTCAGATGTAACAACGTCAGAAATATCACCTTTATTTTCAAGCGCGAAAGCCGCGTCTTCAAATGCAGGGTCCATTACGTCACGCTCAATCCACTCAAGATCGCCGCCCATTTCACCACTAACGATATCGTCAGACGATGACTCAGCAAGCTCTGCAAAATCTGCACCTTGCTCAAGTTGAGCGTGTAGCGCGTTAGCTTTTTCTTTAGCTGTATCGTCGTCTTCACTGTTATCAATTAAGATATGCGATACGCGACGCTTTTCTGGCTCAACGTATTGTGCTTTGTTTTGCTCATAATACGCTTTAACGTCATCCTCGGTTACCGATTCAACATTGATATCTGCTGCTTTAAGCTCAATGTAACTTACTGAGATAAGCTCTGGAGATAAAAATTGAGATGCGTTTAGGTCGTAGTAATCAGATACTTCTTGATCTGATACTTCAACATTCGCGGCAAGCGCTTCTTTGTTTACAACTACGTAATCAATACTACGAGTTTGCTGCTGAAGAGCCATTGCGCTTTTCAGCTCGCTCTCTAGGGCAAAGTCTGTACCGGCAACAGCAGATACTACCTGGCTACGTGTCATATCTTTACGTAAATATTCACGAAAAGCATCTGGTTGAAAATTCATTTGACGAATTACTTGTAGGTAACGGTCGTTATTGAATTTTTCACCAATTTGAAAGTACGGTAATTCTAAAATTGTTTTACGTACACTTTCGTCGCTTACGCGAAGGCCTAAATCAGCCGCTAGCTGTGATTGCAATTCTTGTTGTACTAAGCGGTCAATTACACCTTGACGAATTTGTGCCATGTAATTTGGATCAGCTGCAATTTGTGTAAAGTATTCACCAAATTGTTGCTCTAAACGGCTACGTTCATTTTGGTAAGCACGGTTAAAATCGGTTTGACTAATTTTAATTCCATTTACTTCAGCAACGGGTTGTTCTGTGGTTTGACCTAAGTAACTACCGATCCCTGCTAAGGCAAAAGATAAAATCACCGCGCCTAAAATTATTTTGGCTACAGGTCCTTGCGAACCTTCTCTGATTTTCTCAAGCATTTGTTTATCTCTTTTTGATCAAGGTATTTTACCTTGTCACATGTAAAAAAAGCGTATCTTACCAGATACGCTTTTTCACTTGAAGTAACTGGCGGAAAAGTTACTTAACTCATCTGTTGAAGTGAATCAGTAACTTTACACTCGCCATAACTAATGTGTTTAAAACAGTGATTAGTTTACTGCGTCTTTAAGCGCTTTACCGGCTTTGAAAGCTGGAATAGTTGCAGCAGCAATTTGGATAGTTTCACCAGTTTGCGGGTTACGGCCTGAACGTGCAGCACGTTCACGTACTGAGAAAGTACCAAAACCTACAAGTGCAACTGAGTCGCCATCTTTTAGCGCGCCAGAAACAGATTCGATGAATGAATCTAGTGCACGACCTGCAGCCGCTTTAGAAATGTCAGCATCAGCTGCGATTTGATCGATTAATTGAGATTTATTCACAATATCATCCTCTTTCATTGTTATTATCAAGAGCGATGGTTTTTTAAACTAACATCACTTTTTTGAAAATTTTAGAGCAAACTTATAATGCCCACATGATTATATTTTTCTTAAGCCTAGGCCCCATAAGGGCTAGGCTTGAAAACCAGTGCTTAACTTATCATACCGTTTAGATTTGAAAAGCCCTAAAAAGCACTTTTTTTATGTTTTTTCATGGTTTTTAGGTGTTTCGACCGAAAAACTCTCAACAGGGTGTACTAAAGCAAGCTTTAACACCTCGTCAATCCAAGTAACTGGGTGAATATCAAGACCTGCCAGCACGTTGTCTGGTATCTCTTTTAAGTCACGTTCGTTAATTTTTGGAATGATCACTGTTTTAATTCCACCACGATGCGCCGCTAATAACTTCTCTTTTAAACCACCAATAGGAAGTACTTCACCGCGTAGCGTAATTTCACCAGTCATAGCAACATCTGCGCGTACAGGATTACCCGTTAAGCTAGATACAAGACCCGTTACCATAGCTGCGCCCGCACTTGGACCATCTTTTGGTGTTGCGCCTTCAGGTACATGTACGTGAATATCACGTTTTTCGTAAAAGTCGCTGTTAATACGGAAAGTATCAGCGCGATTACGCACAACCGTCATTGCCGCTTGAATCGACTCTTGCATTACATCGCCAAGAGAACCGGTGTAACTTAACTTGCCTTTACCTGGCACTGCCGCACATTCAATTGTTAGCAAATCACCGCCAACTTCTGTCCACGCTAAACCTGTAACTTGGCCAATACGGTCGCCATCTTCAGCTTTACCATAATCAAAGCGCTGCACACCTAAAAAGTCTTCTAGGTTATCTTGATTGATAGTCACTATTTTAGTGTCTTTTTCAAGTAAGATATTTTTAACTGCTTTGCGACATAGTTTCGAAATTTCGCGCTCTAAGTTACGTACACCCGCTTCACGTGTGTAATAACGAATAATGCCAATGATTGCGCTGTCTTCGATAACTATTTCAGACTCTTTTAAGCCGTTACGTTTAACTTGTTTAGTAATTAAGTGCTCTTTTGCAATGTTTAGCTTTTCATCTTCGGTGTAACCCGACAAGCGAATAACTTCCATACGGTCCAACAATGGACCTGGAATGTTAAAGCTGTTTGATGTTGCTACAAACATAACGTCAGATAAATCATAATCTACTTCAAGATAGTGATCGGCAAAATGACTGTTTTGCTCCGGATCAAGCACCTCTAACAATGCTGATGCTGGGTCACCGCGCATGTCTGATGACATCTTATCGATTTCATCTAACAAGAATAATGGGTTTTTAACGCCCACTTTAGACATGTTTTGAATTAGCTTTCCTGGCATAGAACCAATGTAAGTACGACGATGACCGCGAATCTCAGCCTCATCACGTACGCCGCCAAGTGCCATACGCACATATTTACGCCCAGTAGAACGCGCTATAGATTGCCCAAGTGATGTTTTACCAACACCAGGTGGTCCAACTAAACATAAAATTGGCCCTTTGAGCTTATTAGTACGCTGTTGCACCGCGAGGTACTCAATAATGCGTTCTTTTACTTTATCTAAGCCGTGGTGATCGCTATCAAGAATTTTTTGGGCGCCTGCTAAGTCTTTTTTCACTTTAGAGCGTTTTTTCCATGGCACATTAATTAATGTATCTATGTATGAACGCACTACAGTCGCTTCGGCAGACATTGGTGACATCATTTTAAGCTTATTGAGCTCTGTAGTTGCCTTTTCTTTAGCTTCATCAGGCATGCCAGAGTCTTCAATACGCTTTTTAAGCGCTTCAAATTCGTCAGGCACATCATCAAGCTCACCAAGTTCTTTTTGAATAGCTTTCATTTGCTCATTGAGGTAATACTCGCGCTGAGATTTTTCCATCTGCTTTTTAACACGGGTACGAATTTTCTTCTCAACTTGCAGTAAGTCTATTTCACCTTCCATTAGTGCCATTAAATATTCAAGACGTTCTGTAACACTTGAAATTTCGAGCACTTTTTGTTTTTCAGGTACTTTAAGCGGCATATGCGCTGCCATTGTGTCGGCAAGGCGTGCTGGCTCATCAATACCTGAAACCGAAGTTAGTACTTCAGGTGGAATTTTTTTATTTAGCTTTACATAGCCTTCAAACTGGCTAACTGCGCTTCGGATAAAAATATCTTGCTCTTGTTCATCTACAGAATCAGATTCAATAAATTGAGCATTAGCGACAAAAAAGTCATCGTTATCAACAAATTCTTCAATTTGTGCGCGCTGTGTACCTTCAACTAAAACTTTAACTGTACCATCTGGTAATTTTAATAACTGAAGTACAGTGGCAATAGTACCGATACGATAAATATCATCTTGCTCTGGTTCATCTACAGTTGCATCTTTTTGTGCAACCAAGAAAATTTGTTTGTCTTTGTCCATTGCCGCTTCTAGGCATTTTATTGATTTTTCACGGCCAACAAAAAGCGGGATCACCATGTGCGGATATACCACAACATCGCGCAGTGCAAGGACTGGGATTTCGACTCGGTCGGTTCTCTCAAGCGTCATTATAGTTTCTCTTCGCACTTCATTTATTTTAAAGATTACTCAAGTATATGGGGATAACCTAATTAAAGTTCAACAATTTTCCCTAACTCGATTAAATTAATTATAAAAAAAGGAGCCTAAGGCTCCTTTTTCCATTCAAATAGCTTAAAAACTATTCTGATGAAGCTTTATCTTGCTTATTATTTTCATAAATCAAGATTGGGTCTGACTCACCTTTAATAACGGTTTCATCAATAACCACTTTGCTTACATCATCCATTGAAGGAAGCTCATACATAGTATCAAGTAACACGCCTTCAACAATTGAACGAAGACCACGTGCACCTGTTTTACGCTCCATTGCTTTGTGAGCAATTGCAGCTAAGGCATCATCGCGAAACTCAAGTTCAACGTCTTCCATACCAAACAATACTGAAAACTGTTTAGTAATCGCGTTTTTAGGTTCACTTAATATTTGCACAAGAGCTGCTTCATCAAGCTCTGTTAATGTAGCCACTACCGGCAAACGACCTATAAACTCAGGAATTAAGCCATATTTAACTAAATCTTCTGGTTCTACGTCTTTAAATGTTTCACTTAAAGAACGACTCGCCGCAGACTCTTTTACACTAACGCCAAAACCGATACCCGTGTTTTTATGGCTACGTTGCTCAATTACTTTATCTAGGCCTGAAAATGCACCACCACAAATAAACAAGATTTTAGATGTATCTACTTGTAAAAACTCTTGCTGTGGATGTTTACGACCACCTTGCGGTGGAACAGAAGCAACAGTGCCTTCAATCAGTTTAAGTAGCGCCTGTTGAACGCCCTCGCCTGATACATCACGCGTAATTGAAGGATTATCAGATTTACGAGAAATCTTGTCAATTTCATCGATGTAGACAATACCGCGCTGTGCTTTTTCGACATCGTAATCGCACTTTTGTAAAAGCTTTTGAATGATGTTTTCAACATCTTCACCTACATAACCTGCTTCGGTTAATGTAGTGGCATCGGCCATAGTAAACGGCACATCAAGTAGGCGCGCTAATGTTTCTGCAAGTAATGTTTTACCACTACCTGTTGGGCCAATAAGCAAAATATTACTTTTACTTAATTCAATGTCTTGCTTAGTCGATTGGTTACGTAGGCGTTTATAATGGTTATAAACGGCAACAGACAATACTTTTTTAGCATGATCTTGACCAATAACATAATCGTCTAAGTGGTTACGAATTTCTTTTGGTACAGGTAGTTTGTCAGACGTATCATGCTTAGGAGCAATGTCTTTAATCTCTTCCCTGATAATATCGTTACACAACTCTACACATTCATCACAAACGTATACTGAAGGGCCTGCAATTAATTTACGCACTTCATGTTGGCTTTTGCCACAAAAAGAGCAGTATAACAATTTATTACTTTTGTCGCCGTCTGTAGGAGTGTCAGACATTCAGCTACCTCATTTTATTACGTTGGCCACCAAACCTGTTGGCAGCTATTTCAATACGCTTTAACTATACCAAAATTTATTGGTTTTCGCATAGTAACTCAAAGTGGCAAACAGGCAGTCCTGCTTACCAAGCGCTTACTTTTTGTCGCGATTTGTAAACACAGAGTCTACCAAGCCGTAATCTACAGCTTGCGAAGCACTCATGAAGTTATCACGATCTGTGTCTTTAGAGATAATATCCAATGGTTGGCCTGTATGCTCAGCCATTAAGCGGTTAAGCTTATCTTTAATAGACAGAATTTCTTTAGCGTGTATTTCAAAGTCAGATGCTTGACCTTGGAAACCACCTAATGGTTGGTGAATCATCACACGTGAGTTTGGTAGGCAAAAACGCTTACCTTTAGCACCAGCAGTAAGTAAAAAAGCACCCATGCTTGCAGCTTGACCTACACATATTGTACTTACATCTGGTTTGATGAAGTTCATTGTGTCGTAAATAGCCATACCCGCAGTTACTGAACCACCTGGTGAGTTGATATATAAAAAGATATCTTTATCAGGGTTTTCTGATTCTAAAAATAGCATTTGCGCTAAGATCAGATTTGCCATGTTGTCTTCAACTTGACCTGTTAAAAAGATAATACGCTCTTTTAATAATCTCGAATAAATATCATACGAGCGCTCGCCTTTCGGTGTTTGTTCAACAACCATTGGGACCAATGCATTTAGGGGATCTGTAATACCAGTATTCATACTTATTTAATTCCTTATGCGCTTATACTTATCCTTATTATAAGGAAGCATAGTTATCGTTTTTCGCAAATTTAGAGCCAAAAACTAAAATGGCCCGGGCACGCTGTATAAACAGAGTAACACGAGCCATTTAATCGTTAGCGAGAGCTTAAGTCAATGACTTATTAAGCACCTTGCTGTGGATTCATGATGTCATCAAATGCTTTTTCAACATCAGTAACAACTGCTTTAGCTAAAATAGCTTCAACAGCTTGCTCTTCCATTGCTACATTACGCATTTGCTGCATAAGTTGATCATTACCTTTGTAGTATTCTACTACTTCAGTTGGATCTTCGTATGCAGAAGCTACTGTTGCAATTAATGCTTCAACTTTAGCGTCATCAACTTTGATGTCGTTAGTTTTAATCACTTCACCTAATAAAAGGCCAGTTTTTACACGTGTTACAGCTTGCTCGTGGAACAATTCAGCTGGAAGCTCTGGCATGTTTTGAGCGTCGCCGCCAAAACGTTGAGCTGCTTGCTGACGTAGAGCATCAACTTCTTGATCAACAAGTGCTTTTGGCACTTCAATTTCGTTGTTAGCTAGAAGACCTTTGATTGCTTGGTCTTTAACGCTTGCTTTAACCGCTTGGTCTAGCTCACGTGTCATGTTCTTTTTAACTTCTTCTTTAAGCGCGTCTACGCCGCCTTCGGTAACACCGAATTTAGTTGCAAACTCTTCGCTTAATTCTGGTAATTCTTGCGCTTCAACTTTTTTCACTGTGATAGTGAATTGAGCCGCTTTACCTTTTAAGTTTTCAGCGTGGTAATCATCAGGGAAAGTCACATCAGCAACTACTTCTTCGCCTGCTTTTTTACCTACGATGTTATCTTCAAAACCTGGGATCATACGACCTTGGCCAAGTTCTAATGGGAAGTCTTCAGCTTTGCCGCCTTCAAATACTTCGCCGTCGATAGTACCTACGAAATCAACTGTTACACGGTCGTTTTCGCCAGCAGCTGCATCAACATCAGTCCACTCTGCGTGTTGCTTACGAAGTGTTTCTAGCATGTTAGCTAAATCTTCGTCAGTTACTGTTACTGCTGGTTTTTCAACAGTAATTTTATCTAAACCTTGAACTTCAACTTCAGGGTAAACTTCAAACGTTGCTGAGAATTCTAAATCTTTACCTGCTTCAAGTGATTTAGGAGCGAATGTAGGCGCGCCAGCTGGATTGATTTTTTCAGAAACGATTGCTTCAATATAATTACGTTGCATTACTTCGCCAGCAACTTCTTGACGAACTGCAGGGCCAAAACGCTTGTTAATTACAGATACTGGAACTTTACCAGCACGGAAACCATCTATACGCTGTGTTTTTGACAGTTGTTGTAGGCGTTTTTTTACTTCGGTCTCAACGTTCTCTGAAGGAACGGTGATAGTTATACGGCGCTCAAGGCCTTGGGTCGTCTCAACAGAAACTTGCATGATTTACCTCAATATTCAATTTTGGCGACTGTTCGCCTTCCTTTACAAACAAAGTGTTCTGCATGAGTCTTGATAAAGTTTAAGCGGTTTTTCACACTTAAAAGCATCCGTCGCTACCATGAGACACCATTGCTGCTTTGCCCTTCGGGCACTATGTTAAACAATAGACGCGGCATTATAACCTAATATTTATGATAGTCGAGTATAGGGGGCAATTATTTGGACTAGATAAGGGACTATAAAGACTAACTGAATAAAAAACAGGCTAACTACGGACTAAACAGAATAAAATAGAAATTATTTAATAGAATTATAGGCTAACAGATTTAGATTTATAACTTAGAGGAATTTATTTATTGTTCTTGTTAGATAAGAAAATGGTCGGCGATGCAGGATTTGAACCTGCGACCCCTTGGACCCAAACCAAGTGCGCTACCAAACTGCGCTAATCGCCGACATTGAAGAATTAACTTCTTTTTTCATACTGAACACTTAAACTGAGAGTTTAAGACCATTTTAAGAAAATGGTCGGCGATGCAGGATTTGAACCTGCGACCCCTTGGACCCAAACCAAGTGCGCTACCAAACTGCGCTAATCGCCGATATTCGTTGTAAATGGGGTGACTGATGGGGCTCGAACCCACGACAACCGGAATCACAATCCGGGGCTCTACCAACTGAGCTACAATCACCGCTATATTTACATTTTTTCAAATGGTGCACCCAGAAGGATTCGAACCTTCGACCGACGCCTTAGAAGGGCGTTGCTCTATCCAGCTGAGCTATGGGCGCATCGAAAACTTCATAGTTTACCAATAAGCTATTCGATTATAAAAAATTTATAAAAAAATGGTCGGCGATGCAGGATTTGAACCTGCGACCCCTTGGACCCAAACCAAGTGCGCTACCAAACTGCGCTAATCGCCGAAACTTATTATTGCTAGCGAGTGACCTCGTTGACAACGGGGTGCATAATAGTGATTTGACGGGGTTAGGTCAAACGTTTTTTTTAGAAAACCAATCAAGTGCTCATTTTTAGTGCACAATGGTTAAATATTATAATAGTAGGCTGAAATTTAAACTATTTAACAGCTCAAACGTTATATACATTAAAAGCAACTTGGCGCTGCTATGCTTTTCTGCGAAAATAGTAGGCACATTATAAAACGAGTTAAATAAAGAGTATGTTTTCTTTATTAGCATTTTTACCCCTATTTTATTATGCATTCGTTTTTAGAGTATCGGTATCTAGTTAATTAACCCCAATTAAAGGTCACCCATGACGGCAAACATCATTGATGGTAAGGCAATCGCAAAACAAGTACGTAGCGCTGTAGCAGAACGCGTAAGTGAACGTGTAGCAAATGGTTTACGTGCACCAGGACTTGCAGTAGTACTTGTAGGACTTGATCCAGCAAGCCAAGTTTATGTTGGTTCAAAACGTAAAGCATGTGAAGAAGTAGGTTTTATTTCTAAATCATTTGATTTACCTGCGGACACACAAGAGCAAACTCTTTTAGATTTAATTGACGAGCTAAATAATGATGCCGAAGTTGATGGAATTTTAGTGCAGTTACCACTGCCAAAAGGTCTTGATGCTGAAAAGATTTTAGAACGTATTACCCCACATAAAGATGTTGATGGATTTCATCCATATAACATTGGTCGATTAGCACAGCGTATGCCTGCCCTTCGCCCTTGTACGCCTAAAGGTATAATTACATTACTTGATTCAACGGGTGTACGTTATAAAGGTATGCATGCAGTTGTAGTTGGCGCGTCAAATATTGTTGGTCGTCCAATGTCGTTAGAGCTTTTATTAGCAGGTTGTACTACCACTGTTTGTCATAAGTTTACTCAAGACTTAGAAACACATGTTCGCCGCGCTGACTTATTAGTTGTGGCTGTCGGTAAACCTGAATTTATACCGGGAGATTGGATAAAAGAAGGCGCTATTGTTATCGATGTGGGCATTAACCGCTTAGATACGGGTAAACTAGTCGGTGATGTTCAATACAGTGTGGCCGAACAAAAAGCGCATTTTATTACACCTGTACCAGGTGGCGTTGGCCCGATGACGGTCGCAAGCTTAATTGAAAACACACTTGAAGCGTGTGAAAAATATCACAGCTAAGCTGTTAAAAAATTAAAAAAGGGTTGCCATTTGGCAACCCTTTTTTAGTTTGACCTGAATTACTTTAAACGCTTACGCTTTACGCCACGTTGTTTTACCAGCTGAATCTTCAAGTATTACACCTAATGTATTAAGTGCATCGCGAGCTTCATCAGCAGCAGCCCAGTCCTTACTAGCACGTGCTTCATTACGTTTTACAATTAATGCTTCAATTGTCGCAACTTCGTCGTCATCTTGCCCACCTTGTAAAAAAGCTTCCGGTGCTTGTTGAGCAACGCCTAACACTTCACCAAGGCTACGCAGTATAAACGCTAACTTGCCAGCTTGACCTGCGTCACTTTCTTTTACGCGGTTTAATTCTTTAGCAAGTTCGAACAACACAGGTAGTGCCTCTGGTGTATTAAAGTCGTCATTCATTGCTTTTCTAAATTTAGCAACAAACTCATTGCCTTCTAAATCGCATTCTACCGGTTCAACATCACGAAGCGCTGTATAAATGCGTTCAAGTGATGAACGCGCTTGGTCTAAATTTTCTTGTGAGTAATTTAATTGGCTGCGGTAATGCCCTGAAATTAAAAAATAACGAACAGATTCGGCATCGTATGCTTTTAAAACTTCACGCACAGTAAAAAAGTTATCTAACGACTTAGACATTTTTTCTTTATTTACTTGCACCATACCAGTATGTATCCATGTATTTACATACTTGCCGTTGTTTGCACAACACGACTGGGCAATTTCGTTTTCATGATGTGGAAACTGTAAATCAGACCCCCCACCGTGAATATCAAAATGCTCACCTAAGTGTTTTGAGCTCATTGCCGAACACTCAATATGCCAACCAGGACGCCCTTCACCCCACGGTGATGACCATGATGGCTCACCTGCTTTGGCTTTTTTCCATAACACAAAATCAAGTGGATCGTCTTTATCTTGAGCCACTTCTACGCGAGAACCTGATTGCAACATAGTTAAATCTTGCTGAGAAAGCGCACCGTATTGCTCAAACGTTGATACATCAAACAAAACATCGCCATCAGCTGCAACATAGGCATGGCCTTTTTCAATCAAGCGCTTAACCATAACGATGATTTCATCCATATGGCTTGTAACTGTTGGTTCAATATCTGGGCGTAGCATATTTAGGCTATCAAAATCTTCATGCATCGCTTTGGTCATACGAAGTGTTAAATCGTTTATAGACTCACCATTTTCATTTGCACGTTTAATTATTTTATCGTCGATATCTGTAATGTTACGTACATATTTTAAATCGTAACCAATATGACGTAAGTAGCGCACAATAACGTCAAACCCTACAAAAGTACGAGCGTGTCCAATATGGCAGTAATCATAAATGGTGATACCACACACATACATGTCGATTTTGCCTTCGACCATAGGTTTAAATTGCTCTTTTTGTCGCGTGAGTGTGTTGTATATATTTACCATTTACTTTGAGTCCTTGACTATTTACTTGAACAGTTATGTTACCACTTGAAAAGCCCCTGCTCTAGCGCTTTATAACAAACCAAACATCTACTTTGTTAATCTTAGCCAACTACGATAAAATAGCGCCAATATTTAAACCAGATATAGGAAAACACATGGTTGTTCTACACACCAATTTTGGTGACATCACCATTAAAATGTTTGAGCAAGAAGCTCCAAACACAGTTAAAAACTTTTTAGAGTATGCAAATGCTGATTTTTTCAACGGCACTATCTTTCATCGTGTAATCGATGGTTTTATGGTTCAAGGCGGTGGTTTTGTACCAGGTATGGAACAAAAAGAAGTTAACGACCCAATTAAAAATGAAGCTAATAATGGCCTATCTAATAAGATAGGTACTTTAGCAATGGCGCGTACGCCTGATCCTCATTCAGCTACAGCGCAGTTTTTCATTAACGTGAACAACAATGACTTTTTAAACCACAGCAGCGAAACATCGCAAGGCTGGGGTTACTGTGTTTTTGCTGAAGTAGTAGAAGGCATGGACGTAGTAAATAAAATAAAAGGCGTAGCAACAGGTAGTACTGGTTTTCACCAAGACGTGCCTCTTGAAGATGTGATCATCGAAAGCGTTACTGTTAGCTAATAGTAAGTTTACCCACGTAATGTGGAGTATCAGCGGGCATTTACGCAATGTGTATACGCCCGCTTTATTTATATCTGAAAGACAGACTTATGACTCGCCAAACTTACTTTATTGCAGATTTACACCTAAGCGAAAACCGCCCCGACATTAGTGCTGCATTTTTTGACTTTTTAAATACGCATATACTAAATAAAGATGTAGATGCACTTTATATTTTGGGTGATTTTTTTGAAGTATGGGTTGGAGATGACTACATAACAGAGCTGAGTGCCGATGTAGCAAAGCATTTAAGCGCCGTTAATGATGGTGGGACACCTGTTTATTTTATACATGGCAACCGTGATTTCATCATGCGCAAGCAATATGCAGACATGGCCGCAATGACATTACTCGATGAACAAACAGTCATTGATTTATATGGTACGCCTACCGTTATTTTACATGGCGACGAAATGTGCACTCAAGATACTGAGTATCAAAAATTTCGTAAAAAAAGCCGTGGTTGGTGGTGGCCAAAATTAATGCTTGCAATGCCACTTTGGTATCGTAAAAAAATAGCACGTAATGCCCGTGAAAAAAGTAAGTTGAGCCAAGCTGATAAACCTATCGAAATTTTAGACGTTGTAGATGAAGCCGTGCTTGCCACCTTTGCCAAACATAACGTTACTAATATGATTCATGGTCATACTCATCGCCCTAATGTTCATACCTATAAAGTTAATGAACAAACGCTTACTCGCACAGTGCTAGGTGACTGGTATACCCAAGGCTCTTATTTAGTCGTTACCCCTCAATCACAAGAATTAATTAGCACGCCTTTCGCATAATTTAAAATCCTGACTATTATTTAACTATATATTTGAATAATAGTGAGAGGTTTAATGATTAAGCTGTTAATTTTCATCGTAGTAATTGCCATTCCTACCAAAGTATTTAGCGAGCAAACATGGCAAATTGTTACTGAAAACTACCCTCCCTATTTTAGCGAAAACCTTCCTGATAACGGTTGGTTATACGAAATCACTCAATCAGCCCTAAAAACTCAAGGCATTAATAGCGAAGCCGAGTTTACGACATGGGACCGCGCCATAAAGCTATTAGAAAAAAAAAGAAAAACAGCTATTTTAGGCGCTTTTTACTCATTAAAAAGAAATGAAGTTTTTTACTACTCTCGCCCACTTGCAGTTGCTCACTCAGGAATTTTTAAACGCAAAGAGAGTGCTATTAATTTCGATGGTACAGTTCAATCATTAACACCTTATAGTATTGGTACAGAGGACAATGCCTTTGTAAGCCAAGAGTTTACTAGAAACACTGAGCTGGCAATAACATCTACTAAAAGCCTTCCTACAAGTTTATACCTGCTACAACAAGGACGTATTGACTTGGTCGCAGGCACTAAAGAAGTAGGGAAGTATTGGCTTGAGCACAATAACGAAGTTGATTTAGATAAGAATAAAATTGAGTACTTATTGCCAGATCTTGCTTCTCATAAACTATATTTAGTTGTCTCTAAATCAAATTACAGGGCAAAAGAGTACTTACAAAAATTTAATAGAGGGATTGATATAATAATTGAAAACGGAAGCATTGCTGAAATCATGAAAAAACATAATTTCAGCAATCAGAAAATAGTAGAGTATATTAATTTTTTAAAAGAAAATTAGCTTTGTGCTATTGGCAGGCCACTATGAAACTTAAAATCTTCATCCTGTGAAGTAATTAATTGTGCTTCAATCTCGCCAAACTCTTTAACTCGTTCGGTAATATCAAAATCAGCAATTTCTTGCGCTAAAGTTAGATAATCTTGGTAATGACGGGCTTCAGAGCGCAGTAGCGAAATATAAAAATCACCTAAACGTTTGTCAACATGCGGCGCGAGCTTTGCAAAACGCTCACACGAACGCGCCTCAATGTAAGCGCCTACAATTAATTTATCAACAAGGGCGTTTGGCTCAAACGTTTTAACATGACGAAGCATGCCTTTTGCATAACGACATGGTGTAATGCTTTGGTACTCTACACCGTACTCGTCCATAATTTCGAGCACTTGGTAAAAATGATGCAACTCTTCTTTTATCAACAATACCATTTTATCAATTAAATCTTGTCCATATGGCGAATTAGATTTAGGAATTATTGATTTAGTTAGCTTATTTTTAGCAGCGAGATCACGCCAATTTCCTTCACGCTTATAAATAAGCGTTTCAAATGGCTTTAGCCACTCGAGTAAGGCATCACTGCCCTCTTTATCAACAGCGTATTTACGTATTAAAAACATCGCACTTTGAGCCGCTTTTAACTCACAAATTAAGTGATCGATTAAGATTACTGATAAGTTTTCTTTTTTAATTGCCTGCTCCACCCACTGCTGTGGGGTTGTACACACTAAAAAGTTATTGATCGGCTCTAAAAGTTGGCTATGTGGCACGTTGGCTGCTCATTACTAAATAAATTTGATATGCCATTATTTTAACACGAAATTTTGCTTGGGATAAATCAAAGCCCTAACATGCGTAAAAATGTTAATAGTGAGTTAACTTGACTTTGCAAAATAAGTGAACCATAACTGTACATAGCCTGTATAAAAATAAACCAACTAAAACAGTAATACGTTCCTTTTATGGAGTAAGCACTATGATACTAAATCACCTCTGGGGCATTTATGCTCACCCACTTGAAGAATGGCAAACAATAGATAATCGCCATGAAAGTTTAACCTATAGTTTGTCGCATATTTTACTGATTGCTTTGTTTCCTTCAATAATGGGTTATTACTCATCTGTTTATTTAGGATGGAGTATAGGCGCAGGCGATCCTGTATTTTTAACGCACGATAGTGCGCTATTAATTGCAGTTGCAATGTATTTTGCTTTAATAGCGGGTGTTTTTGCATTGGCGTATTTGGCTCATTGGATGGCCGTTACATTTGGCTCTAAGCCTACATTTACACAAACACTTGAACTTGCAGCTTATACTGCAACACCTGTGTTTATGTCGGCGCTTGCCGCCTTTTGGCCTGAACTTTGGTTTGTAGTGTGTATTGGAATTATTGCACTAGCTTACTCGGTCTACTTACTTTATACCGGCGTACCAATACTTATGCATATTCCAGAAGAGCGTGGCTTTATTTATGCCAGCTCGGTTGTAACGTGTGGATTAATATTACTAGTTATTATTTTAGCTGTAACAGCTATGCTTTGGACAAATGGGATTGTTAGTCCAATGTTTACTTAATAAAGTTTAGCTAATAAAGAGTAGTGTTTGATAGAAATGTTCCCTTTCTTTCCTTCGCAAAAAAGGAGCTAATTAGCTCCTTTTTTTATGTAACGACTTTTTATTAACTAATTATTAATCAGCTTCGTTTTCGTCTTGGTTGTGAATCTCTAAACTTGAAGACATCGCACTTTCGCGGGTGCTTTTTGCTGAATCGTTACGTAGCTCATCAATACGGTTTAAATAGTTTTGATCAATATCGCCTGTAATATATTGCCCATCAAATACTGAGGTTTCGAACTTAGTAATTTCAGGATTTTCTTGGCTAACCGCAGCTATTAAATCTTTTAACGATTGAAAGATTAAACCGTCAGAACCAATACTTGCATTAATATCTTCCACTTCACGGCCGTGAGCAATAAGCTCAGCTGCTGAAGGCATATCAATACCGTACACATTAGGGAAGCGTATTTCAGGCGCTGCGGATGCAAAGTAAACATTTTTAGCACCAGACTCTCGAGCCATTTCAACAATTTGTGCTGATGTTGTACCACGAACAATTGAGTCATCAACCAATAATACGTTTTTACCTTTAAACTCGCGATCAATTGCGTTTAGCTTTTGACGCACTGATTTTTTACGCATCTCTTGGCCAGGCATGATAAATGTACGACCAATATAACGGTTTTTAACAAAACCTTGACGATACGGTAAATCAAGTACACGTGCAATTTCCAGTGCTACATCGCATGAAGTTTCTGGGATTGGGATAACTACATCAATGTCTTTATCAGCCCATTCGCGTGCAATTTTTTCACCTAGTTTTGTGCCCATGTTTACGCGTGTTGCGTACACAGACATCCGGTCTATTGTTGAATCAGGTCGAGCAAAATAAACAAATTCAAAAATACACGGCGAGTAAGATGCTTTATCTGCACAACTAAGTGAATGAAATTCACCTTCTTCTGTAACATATATAGCTTCACCAGCGGCAACATCACGTACAAACTCAAAGCCGTCCGGTTTTAACGCAACGCTTTCTGAGGCGAACATGTACTCAGTGCCTTTTGCAGTCTCACGTTTACCAAATACAAGTGGACGGATACCATTAGGGTCGCGAAAAGCAACAATACCGTGACCAATAATCATAGCAATTGTTGCATAACCACCGCTTACTTTATTATTTACCTCGGTTACCGCAGTAAATATATCTTCAGGGTCTAAATGCAACTTATCAGATTTACTTAGTTCATGTGCCATGATGTTGAGTAAGATTTCTGAATCAGATGTTGTATTTACATGACGACGTGCTTCTGAGAATAACTGCTCTTTTAAAGCTTCTGCATTAGTAAGGTTACCATTATGGGCAAGCGCTATACCAAACGGTGAGTTAACATAAAAAGGCTGTGCTTCAGATGAGCTTGAAGACCCTGCTGTAGGATAGCGCACATGGCCAAGACCTATCGTACCTTGTAGTCGTTTCATATGACGAGTGTGAAAGGCATCTTTCACTAAGCCATTTGCTTTGCGTAAGCTGAACGTATTATTCTCAATGGTAATGATACCCGCGGCATCTTGACCACGGTGCTGCAAAACAGTTAAGCCATCATAAATCGCCTGATTGACAGGGGATGTTCCGACTATTCCAACGATACCACACATGTAATTTATCCTCGCCGATTAACGGTTTACTGAATTTAAAAAGCTCGAGTTGTTTTCTAGGTACGAAAAGAACCATTCAACAACAAAGCCAAATTCTGGAATCAAAATAGAATTGCCCCACCAGTGCGTATTGGGTGCACCAGTAAAAGCATCAAGAAAGAAGAGTAACGCGCTCACGACCAACACGCCTCGTAGAGCACCAAACACTATGCCAAAGACACGGTCGGTACCCGATAAACCAGTACGATGTACGAGCTCACCTAAAATGTAGTTTAGTAAACCGCCTAACAGTAGCGTCGCAAAGAATAATATGGCTATGGCCGCCGCATTTCTTAAAAGGGGTTCAGAAATGGTTGTTAGGAAGGAAGCTAAATATTGGTAAAATAAGCTAGAGATGATAAAGGCGCCAGCCCATACCGCTAATGACATTGCTTCTTTTACAAAGCCGCGTATTAAACCGATGATGGTAGACAATACAATGATGCCAATAATGGCGTAATCAACCCAGATCATAAGAACCAATTAGTCGCTAATTTGGGGCGCATTCTATACCCAAACATCGTTAGTATGCAAGTTTAAACGGGAGATTACTGGGTTGTAGTTAATACAAAAAATTAACATTCTAGTCTAGGTATTGTGAGATAAAGATAATGATAAAAAAAATATAAATAAATAAAAAAAGGCTTGTTATACAAGCCTTTTTAAAATTATTTTGTTACTTCGTACTGCGTAACTTTACCATTTAATTTAGTAAGCTCTTTGAGCTGGGGGAGCTGCTTTTGTAATTCACTTTTATCAAGCGAAGGACCAACAAATACTTTGGTTAATGTCCCATTTGGGGTTTTAATCGGTTTAGTAAACGTTTTAAACCCTTCAGCCTTTAATTTAGCCTGTAATGCTTTAACGTTTGCAACATGTGAAAAACTACCTAATTGAATAACATAGGCCATACTCGTTAGGTTTTCATCACTTTTACGTGGTGCAATTGGCTCTGGCTTAGCTTGAACAGGCGCTTTTGTAATTGGTGTAGCTTTGGGTTCTATAGTTGCTTCAACAACTTTATCTTCCACAGCGTAATCACTCTCATCCTTCGCGCTTTGCTGCTCAAAAGCTTCATCGTCAGCTTGAATGTCTTCAATTTCATCTTGCTTTAGTGGCTCAGCATTAGCCATATTTTCATCAATTGACTCTTGAAGATCGATTGTTTTGAACTCAGGGCGGTCTGGGATCGCTTTAAAGCCTTCTTTATAATGCACTTTTTCGCCATCGAGTATATTAGGGATAAACACAATTGCTGCGATCACCACTATACTTGTTCCGACTAAGCGATTAATAAAACTTGAGTTCACCGACATCCTCTCTATTTTTTAAAGTAATTAATAGCGCCAGCAACTGTAAAAAATGAACCAAATATAATCAACATAGTATCACTTTGTTGTTCTGGTAAAATTACATTCAGTGCTTGTGCCACACTATCATAGCTATTAATAGTATTATGATGAGACAATTTCTGCAGTGCATTTTGTAAATTACTTGCAGTGTCACCTCGCGGGCCACTTAAGCTCGCTAATGACCACTCATCGACCAAGTGACTTACTTCTTTAAATACACCCGCTTTATCTTTATCAGCAAGCATAGCGGCTAATGCATGAATTTTAAAGCCTTTATCTTTATAGCTTAATAACTTATTGGCTAAATAACGCGCCGACTCAGGGTTGTGTGCTACATCGGTAAAGACTAAAGGCTCAATACTTAACTGTTGAAATCGCCCTTCGACAACTAAATTAGCTAAACAACTTCGTATAATTGATTCACTAGGTAATAAGTTTAAAACACTTAGCGTAGTTAATGCGGTAGCTGCATTTTGACACGGTATTGCAGGCTTATCTATTTCAAGATTATGTTCTTTATATTGCCAATTAAAGCTCTCAGCATTTTCTTTAAAAATAAAGTCACTGCCCGACAGCGTCATGTTGGCATTAATTTCTTTACCATAATCAGTCATTGTGTGAGGAATATTTAAATCCCCTATAATAGCGGGAGTATTTTCACGAAAAATACCGGCTTTATCATAAGCCACTAACTCACGGGTATCACCCAAGTACTCTTTATGGTCTAAGTCTATAGTCGTGATCACGCTTGCAAAGGGAGTGACTATATTTGTGGCGTCAAAGCGCCCACCTAAACCAACCTCTAGCAATACATAATCGACGTTACAGCGTTTAAAAATTGCCAACGCACCCAAAGTACCATATTCAAAATAAGTCAGATGAGTGTCTTTACGGCCTTGCTCAAGCTGGTGAAAAGCATCTATATGAAATTGGTCTGCCAATTCTTCCCCATTAACTCGTACACGCTCGTTATAACGAATTAAATGTGGAGATGCGTAAGTACCCACATTGAAACCTTGCGCTAGCAATAGCGACTCTAAGCAGCGTGCTGTGGTGCCCTTACCGTTTGTACCGGCAATAAGAATAATTTTACTTGGAGTGTTTAACAGGCCAATATTGTTAGCAACATTAGCAACTCGTTCTAAGCCCATAGCAATGTTAGCTGGGTGAACACTTTCTAAATAAAAAAGCCAATCATCAAGGCTTGATGATTGGCTAGGAGTTTTTTTTGTCATAGCGTGTAATCAGTAAAGCTGAAATTTACGCTACTCTATGCTCTTGTTCCGTAGAAGGCAAGTTCATAAATTTAGCTAAAATGCGTGCAAGGGTATCGCGCATTTCACGGCGGTCAATAATCATGTCAATTGCACCGTGTTCAAGCAAAAATTCACTACGCTGAAAGCCTTCAGGTAATGTTTCGCGAACAGTTTGCTCAATAACACGAGGACCCGCAAAACCAATTAATGCTTTAGGTTCCGCAACGTTAATATCGCCCAGCATAGCAAGTGATGCAGATACACCACCCATAGTTGGGTCAGTCATGACTGAAATAAACGGAAGACCTTTTTCAGTCATTTTTGCAAGTGCAGCACTTGTTTTAGCCATTTGCATAAGAGACATAAGCGCTTCTTGCATGCGTGCACCGCCTGATGCAGAAAAACAAATAAGCGGCATGTTATGCTCTAAACATTGATCAACAGCATCAACAAAGCGAGCGCCAACAACAGAAGCCATTGAACCACCCATAAACGAGAACTCAAATGCTACTGCTGCAACTGGAATACCTTTTAATCGGCCTTTCATAGCTACAAGTGCATCTTTTTCACCACTTGCTTTTTGGGCTGCACTGATACGATCAGAGTATTTTTTAGAATCTTTAAACTTAAGAATGTCTTTAGGCTCATGTTGTGTGCCAAGCTCTTGACGGTCACCTTCATCTAAAAAGTGCTCCAGGCGCTTACGGCCACTAACACGCATATGATGGTTACACTTAGGACATACGTTTAATGACTTTTCTAATTCAGCTTTATATAAAATTGAATCACACGATGTGCACTTAGCCCAAACACCTTCTGGGATTTCTTTACGACCTGATGATTTTGTCGTTTTAGGTAAGATTTTTTCTAGCCAACTCATTTGCAACTCTCTTAATGCTGTTCTGTGTCGCGAGCCTGCCAATAGCAATTAGCAGACAAATTTTTTCAATTAAAACATGAATTACACTAACGCGGTATAAAAAACTGGTCTTAGTAGTTAAAAGTGTTCATAAAAAGCACTAACGACAACCATAACTAAATTTCAGCGTCAGGTAAAAACAATGGACCTAAAGGCATTTTAGGAATATTAAACTCTTCAGGATAATCGACATCAACCAAGTATAAACCTGCAGCTTTAGCTGTAGCACTTGCTTTAGCACGCTCTTTACAATCAAGTAATTCTTTCAACCAAATAGGCTGTTGCTTATGTATGCCAATATCCATCAAGCTCCCCGTTATATTACGTACCATGTGATGTAAGAACGCATTCGCCTTAATATCAATAATAACGTAACACCCTTGGCGCTGTACCGATAAATGATGAATAGTACGAGTCGGTGTATTCGCTTGACAATGGATCGCTCGAAAAGATGTAAAATCGTGTGTCCCGATCAAATACTGACAGGCTTCCTGCATTTTAACTTCATCTAATGGGTGATGAAAATGCGTAACCCCTTCGCTTAACACTGCTCCTCGAAAAGGAGAGTTATAAATAATATAGCGGTATCGGCGAGCGGTTGCACTAAAACGAGCATGAAAATCGACAGCAACTGGTTGTGCAAAGCGAATAGCAATATCTTTAGGCAATAAGGTATTCATACCCATTGTAAATGCGACCATGTCACGCGAAGCTTCAGTTTCAAAATGTATTATTTGACCTGTACCGTGCACACCCGCATCAGTTCGCCCCGCACATACTACTTCAACTGGGTGATTACAAATACGCGACAATGCCTTTTCTACTTCTTGTTGTACGCTATTTACATGTGATTGACGTTGCCACCCACTATAGCGTACGCCGTTGTATTCAACTCCAAGTGCTACTCGCATAATTACTGCTTTACCTACTGTGCTAATGAACACGGCATTTTATGCTATCTCTCGACGCAATAAAAGGAGGTGTGCGGTAATACCCTTTTTATTAAAAACATGATCATTTTAATGAATCAAATAACTTAATAATTACGATGTAAATTATTCTTTTATAACAATTACATACTATAAAATTCGCTTCATTAATGCGTTGCTTTTCCTTGTTATAATTAAACTAACATCCATAAAAAAACCCTTAATTAGAATAACCAATTAAGGGTTTTTTTAACAATTTGTTATTTTAGTTTCGCTTTTAAACTAAGTGCCTCTTCTTGAACTTCTTCTGGGCCTTTGTTGATGACATCCTCAATGACCTTGAGCGCAGAATCAAAATCATCAATTTCAATATAAGCACGCGCTAAATCTAGTTTAGCTGAGTAGCCACCACTTTCAGCATCAACATCGGTTGGGTTATCACCAGCAAGTAATGCATCAAACTCACTCAAACCGACATCCATATTAACGTCGGTGTAAGGTTCGTGTTCAAGTTCAGCCTCTTCACTTTCTTCTAATAATGAATCTATATCTACAAATTCATCATTATCAAGTTGCTCAATATCACTACTTTCAACAAGTGGCTCTTTTGTAGTTAATGAGTCATCTTCCTCTAAGTCTTCTTTTAGCAAGCTGTCAAAGTCGACATCAAATTCACTGCTATCCTCAGCACTTAATTCTTCAGGCTCCGCTAACTCACTAAGTAATGAATCAAAATCAGTTTGCGTCAAATTTGACATAAACTCTTCATCAAGTTCATCGTCAGAGCTAATATCAGTGCTACCTGCTTCATCTGAGTTTGTTAACTGTGCTTCGCGCTCTGCATTTGTTTGCTCTTGCTGCTCGTCTGATAACTCATCAGTTAGCGCTTGCTCTAAAATATCTTCGTCAAACTCGACATCTAAGTCAGAAAAATCGTCTTCAATTAAAATTTCATCATCAAAATCGTCTTCTAAACTATCTAAATCAGTATTTTCAGAAAGCGCATTTGATAAGTCCTGCTCAGCTTGGCTGGAAGCGACTCCCTGCGCCTCACCGTCTAAATCATCACCTTGTAATTCTTCGGGGGTAAATGGCAACTCACTTTCTAGTGTTTCTTGAACTTCATCAAGGTTAAGAGGTTTGGTATCCTCTTCTATACTAACTGGTTCAACAGAATCAATTCCGTCATTAATTTCTTGCAGTAAATCATCATCAAACGACTCGTCTTCAACCTTAGCTTCTGATTCAGAGAAGTCATTATCAAAATCATCTTCTAAGCTATCTAAGTTAGCATTTTCAGAAAGCGCATTTGCGAGATCTTTCTCTGTTTGGCTAAGTGCTACTGCATTTTCTTCACTCGGTGTATCTTCTTTAGGTTCTTGCGGCTCAAACGAAGGTTCATTCTCCAATAATGAATGATCATCATCTAATTCAAGTTCAGGATATTCATCTAACTCTTCACTTGGCGTTATAAGATCGCTATCAAGCTGCTCTTCAATTTTTGTAAGATCTGAGTCATCGTCGCCCGCTAACGGATCGTCGCCAAGATCTACTTCTATTTCTTCAAGATCGTCGTCAAGCTCATCTAAAGACCAATCTGGTGTTTCTATATAGTCATCATCCGTCGCTTGTTGTAGCTCATTTAAAAGCTCATCAACGCTCTTTAAAGTATCATCTGTATATTCTTCAAGCGCATCTTCAGGATCAAGAAGCGACTCTGATGTATCTGAAAAATCATCAACCGTTACATCTATAAGTTCAGATTCTTCTTTAAGCTCAGGTTCTTCTGCAAGTTCAGGCTCATCGTCAAGCTCAGGCTCTTCTGCAAGTTCAGGCTTATCGTCAAGCTCAGGCTCTTCTGCAAGTTCAGGCTCATTGTAAAGCTCGGGCTCTTCTTCAAG
>NZ_JACJDW010000046.1:0-20624 GCF_014163745.1 Pseudoalteromonas sp. SR44-2
CTGCGCGCAAGCTCTGCAGCTTGTGCACGACGACCATCAGCAGAGTCAGCTCGTCCACCAGGGCGTTGTAGCGCATGTGTTGCATCAAAAATAACAGGTGCCATTGCCTTCATGTCATCCATACCCAGCATATCAACCACAAGGTTGTTGTAACCAAAGCTAGAGCCACGCTCACAAAGGGCTACGTTGTTATTACCAGCTTCATTAAATTTAGTAATGATATGACGCATTTCATGTGGCGCTAAAAACTGTGGTTTTTTCACATTAATGATTGCACCTGTTTTAGCCATTGCCACAACTAAATCTGTTTGACGCGCTAAAAAAGCGGGTAACTGAATTACATCAACAATTTCTGCAACAGGTGCAGCTTGATGCGGTTCATGTACGTCAGTAATTAGTGGAATTTTAAACGTGTTTTTAATTTCTTCGAATATTTTTAAACCTTCTTCCATACCTGGTCCGCGGTATGAATTAATTGAAGAGCGGTTAGCTTTATCGAATGATGCTTTAAATACATAAGGAATGTTTAACTTAGTTGTTACTTCTACGTAATGATCTGCTACGCGCATAGCTAAATCACGAGACTCTAATACATTAATTCCACCAAATAATACAAATGGTTTATTATTTGCTAATTCAACTTTATTAATATTAATAATTTGATTATTCATTAAATACTTTCCCTATTTCTATTTACAAACAAGCCAAATAATTATTTGCTATATTTTTTTTCAGGTAAATCTAATTTACGCCTAAAAAAGTTTATAATTTTGCAGTAATTAATCAGTACAAGCAGGTATGCTGCAAAGACAACTATAAAGCTATAAAACATTAAAAATTCTGGTATTACAAAAACCTCTCCAATTATACCTACACCTGCAAATACAGATGCAATTGAGCATATTAAAATAAGTGTTTGTGTAGGCGAGCAGCCTAAGCGTTGGCATATATGGTGCAAATGTTCGCGATCGGGCTTAAATGGTGATTTACCTTGTTTAACACGGCGTACCATTATTGCAACCATATCCATTAATGGTAATGCAATAAGCCACAATGCGGTTACTGGGCGTATCATAGGGTTCCCTGGGGTTTGGCTTGCGCCAATTAATAACCATATAACAGTAAAGCCAATCATCATACTACCTGCATCGCCCATAAATACTTTACGCTCACGACCTATAAGGCCTAGGTTCATAACTATATAAGGGATCATACATACAACGAGTAAGAGGCATAAATAACTTAAACTTTGCTCGTTACTTATACTTAGTAAAATACCAATAGCGCCAAATGTAACTACCGAAAGGCCACCTAATAATCCGTCAATACCATCAACCATATTGAAGGCATTAATACAGCCTATAACAGCTAATATAGTAATTAAGCCACCTACGTAACCATAGCCCAAGCTAATCTCACCAACCCCTAATATATCTCCAAGTGTAATCAACTCTGCTTTAGCAAAGTAAATCATTGCTATTGATATAATAGTTTGTACCAACATGCGTATTTTTACACTTAAGTCATACCTGTCATCTAATGCACCAACAATGGTCAAACCAACAATACAGCACATATACAAATTTGCATGGTTGATCATACCGGGGTGTGAATATATGTATTGCACTATGGTAATACATATAGCTACACCACCAACAAGAGGTATATTGCCTGTATGCATTTTACGGCCAGATGGCTTATCGACTAAACCTATTTTTCGAGCTGCTTTTCTCATTAAAAATAAACTGGCAAAAGCAATAAAAAAGGTAAACGAGAGATCTAAAAACATATAGTATTCCGATATTAAGGTAGGCAATTACTTACTAAAGTTAATAGCTAAGTTTTAAAGGCTATTTAAAGCAAGTAGGTATTTTTTTATCACTATTTTTTCATCAAATTCATTTTCAATTTTATGGCGACTATTCATACCAAGTTTAAGGCGTTCAGAATGTGACATGCTTATTATTTTATCTAAGGCATCCGTTAGGCTTTTAGTGCTCCTTGGTTCGCAAATAAAACCATTAAAACCATTATCAACAGTTTCTCTGCAGCCTACATTATCGGTTGTTACTATAGGCTTGCCCATAGCGCCAGCTTCAAGTAGAGACTTTGGTACGCCTTCACGGTAATACGATGGTAAAACCATGCAATCAACCTGCGCTATTTCCGCTTCAACATTATCAGAAGTACCTAAATAATTAATTACACCTTCATCTACCCAAGCATTCATTTGTGCTTTTGTAACCGCTGATGGATTATCAACATCTAAAAAACCTAATAACCTAAACTCAACGTTATTACCGTATTTGCTTTTAAGTGCTCGCGCAGCTTCAACGTATTGCCCTATACCTTTATCAAAAAGCATGCGAGCGATAAGTAAAAAACGCACAACCCCATCATCAGATGCAGGAGATACTATAAAACGTGACAAGTCGGCACCAGAACCCGGTAACCTGTCCGATTTAACATTTTGGGCTATTTGGTGAGACTTAAATAACGCTCTATCATCTTCATTTTGAAAAAAAATAAAGTCAGCTTTGCTTTGGCTATATTTGTACAAAATCCTAGCTATTTTTGATGCAAAACTTTCACTTATAAACAAAGTACCTAAACCCGCTATATTATTAATTGATTTAATATCTACTAACTTTGCAGCAAGCGTACTATAAATATTATTTTTTGGAGTGAAATTTAAAACGACATCAATACTATTACTTCTATAGATTTTATAAAAATTATAAAAAGTAGCCAAATCATTAACAGGGTTTGTACCACCACTATCTATATCAATGTGAATAAACTTACAACCAAGCTCCTCAAGCTTACCTGAGTAGTCATCTTTGGGCGCAATAGCAAAAACTTCAAATCCTTCGTCTATTATTGCTAAAATTGTATTTTTTCTAAAATTGTATAAGTACCAACTTGTATTGGCTGTAATACCTATTATTTTTATCTTTTCATCCACGATAGTGACCTATATTATTTTTTTAAAATACCAACAACTTTTTGACTACTGCATACAATTAAACAATTAATTTTCATTTGTTCCATTTTCTCATAAGCCGCCGCTACAGATACATCTGGTGAAATAATGGCTGGGCTACTGGTAAAAATATCGATAGCATTTAAATCAAATACATCTTTTCCATGTTTTTCCATAGAACGGCGCAAATCACCATCAGTTATTATCCCTTTAGCTTCCCCATTACAAACTACTAAAGCTAGCCCTAGAGAACCTTTAGACATTATATTTATCACATCATAGATCCTGGCATCACTTTGTACTATGGGTAATTCACTACTTGTCATTTCATCTCTAACTTTAAGCAGTAACTTTCTACCTAAACTTCCACCAGGGTGAAATCTGGCGAAGTTTTCTGGTTTAAAAGATCTGGACTCCATAAGAGCTACGGTCAGTGCATCCCCCATAACCAAAGTTGCAGTTGTAGAAGACGTAGGTGCTAATTGTAAAGGGCAAGCCTCTTCTGGCACTGCTATATTTAAAGAGTAATGTGAATTATTTGCGAGTGTAGATCTAGGATTACCTGTAATTGCAATTATTTGGTTGCCATTATCTTTTAAGAACGGCAATAGCTTAAGCACTTCATCAGTTTCACCTGAGTTTGAAATAGCAATAAATACATCGCTTGGAGTGACCATGCCTAAATCACCATGAAACGCCTCACCTGGGTGCATAAAAAAGCTTGGTGTGCCGGTACTTGCAAACGATGCGGCTATTTTTTTACCAATAATTCCCGACTTACCCATACCACAAATAATAGTACGGCCTGTTGTGTTTAGTATAATATTTACGGTTTTATCAAACTGGCTATCTAACTGGTTTTCTAACGCATGTAAGGCTGTTATTTCGGTATTAATTACGCGCTTAGCAATATTTAAGGTATTCATTGTTATTCCATTAATGCTTTAACGTTTAAGTAATCTTGCTCGGTATCAATACCATGGGGTATATCGCCTTTATAGGTCATAACACCTATCGTTAATCCATTACTTATTGCACGTAACTGCTCAAGCTTTTCGAGTTTTTCGATTTTACATTCAGGGAGTTGGCACAATTTATTTAAGGCATTAACTCTGTAAACATAAATGCCTACATGGCGTAAAGCATTACTTAAGTCACTTGGGTTATCGCGGTTTAAAGGGGCTGCGCTTCGGGTAAAATAAAGTGCTTTATTGTGTTCTGTAGTTATAGCTTTAACTACATTAGGGTTAATAAAATCGTCGTGTTTTGTTATTGAAGTTGCTGCAGTGGTTATGTCGTACGCTTTATTTTGGCTTGCAAATTCAATTAATTCACTGATTAAATTTGGCGGTATTAAAGGTTCATCACCTTGTACATTTATTACTAACGTACTGTCACCCCAGTCAAATTTTGTGGCTACTTCATTCACGCGTTCAGTTCCGCTAACATGGTTAACCGCAGTCATCAAAACGGGTAATGCAAGTTCGTTAGCTTTAACCTCAATACGCTCATCGTCGGTGGCAATTACAATATTATTAATACATACACCAGCTTCTAAAACGCGCTGTACCACATGCCAAAAAATAGGCTTGTTATTAATTTCAAGTAATGGTTTAGCGGGCAGCCTCGATGAGCCATAACGGGCAGGTATAACTACTTTCACTTCATTTAATAACATGTTTACTGCTCCATGTTGTTTACGTCATCAACTACTTTTAGTAGCAGTGTATCAGCCACTTCGCGAACAATCGCCGAGCGCTTTAGTTATATGTTGCACGTGTTCAGGTACTAACTCATGAGCAACTTTTGAGGCAAAGCTTGCGCCGCATAAATAGCTGGTAAGTCGAGCAAATCATCACCTACAAAAACAACTGGTTTAAGCCAATATTTAGCTTATTGCAAGTTTTCTCAACGCGAGGACGTTTATTTCTGCAGCCTGTTATTATGTGATTAAAGCCCAGTTTTTCACAGCGCTGTATCAGTGCTTTGTTCGATTCCACTCCAGTTTTAATACCGTTAGAATGTAAGAGCTCTATAGCGAGCCCATATTTAATATTAAACTTTTTAAATGACTCACCTTGAGAATCAATATATTACCGTCTGCTATTACACCATCAAAATCAAGATCAAACAGAATTTACTCTATATTCTTCATGTGTAAGGTAAAGCCTCAATAAATACCAATTAATAAAACCCGCATAGAAAGCCTTAGCCATCTAATACATTAAAATAATCTAAAAAAAGAACCTCAGGCAGATAACGACGAGAGTAGTCAACACGGTACCTAGCTGACTCAAGTGAATTATTATATTTCCAGTACATTAAACCCTCAACAATAGATTCAACCGAAAGATCAACAACACTACCTAACAAATCACTACTGACTATTTCTGAGAGACCACCTGGACAATTTGAAACAACTACCGGCTTTGAGTAACAAAGAGCCTCTACCGCAACATTACCAAACCCTTCTAATCGAGAAGGTATTAAGACAACATTTGTAGCAGAATAAAAGTCACTTAAATTGTTTGAAAAACCATGAAAAGTAACATTAGTTTCTATCTTGAGCTCTTTCACAATAGCCCTAAGTTTGTTTAGTTCAGGGCCGCTCCCCAAAATATTGAGATGAACATCAATACCTTTATGTACAAGTGATGCTGCACTCAATATGGCCAAGTCAAAACCTTTATCATTAATTAGACGGCCTACACACAAAATATTAAAAGCGCCGTCTACAGGGTTATCGGCTGAAGAAATAAGGCTTTCAATATTTTTCACACTTTCAGCAACAGCGTTATTAATAACAACAAGCTTACTTTTATCTATATTATAATTTTCGATTAGGTCGTTTCGAACCGAATCAGAAACACAAATAACTTTACTTGAATATTTAAAAGAGAATTGAGTAAACAATCGGATAAAAAAGTAAACAACTTTATTATTTCTTGTATCTTTGACAGATTTTACAGTATGTTGGCTTGCTACAAGCTTAATATTAATAAGCAAAGAAGCAACTGCAGATACTAAGTTACAAAAGAAAACAGCTGAAAGTATGCGGTCTCCAGAAGATAGAAGCTTAATTAACCTAAACAAAACAAGTGGGAAAAGTAACCACTTAGAACTTGTTTTTTTAAGCCCCAGACTCACCACATCTACATTATTTTTTTTACACCAATCATAGTAAGGCCCAACCCTACTCAGTGATAAAATCTTTACTGGCCGGTTACTACTTTTTGAAAAATGTGCAAATTTAATGAAAAGCTTTTCAGCTCCACCACCTGAAAAGTCAGGAATAAAGATATATTGGACACTCATGAATAAATTATTTTCCTAAACCAATTGCTAATGTGATATTCATCAATGCAACTAAATTGAACGCATTTAAATTGATTACCACTTTTTAATTCATCAAAAGTAACTGCATATTGAGCAATAACAGGAGCCAAATCATCAATTTTGCTCCTACTAATATTAAAAAGAACATTTCTCCCAATTGCTATTGCTTCAAAGAATCTCATAGGTATACCACTCTGCTTCTCCGAAGGAAGCTCTAAAACGAAACTAAACCCCATGTAAAAACTATTAACTTCTTTATTTGTCATTTTTTTAAAAAAAAGATAGTTAATAGGTATAATATTTAACTTTAAAATATTTTTCAGATAAGCCAAAAAAGGAATATACAGCTTAAATTCCAGCTCGTAGCCTAAGCTTGCAAGCTTTTCTTTAGCAGCAATTAATCGATTTAAACGCTCACCATGATAGCTTCCAATAAAACCAACTTTTTTATTGTTCTTAGCACTTTCGTTAAGGCTATACTCACTAAAAAAAAGAGGTAAATAACGTAGTCCGTATTGCTTACAATCATCATTATCGAAGCTCAATACGCTATCATAATAAGCGATAACCTCCTTGGCCTTGGGATTATTACTAATAGAATCCCATTGATAGTTGATTAACCTTACGCCATCATGCTTAATTTTTAGTAAGCTTAAAAAATCGGAAGTGATCAACTCTCCTCTAACTATAACAACCTTATCCAAGGATAAGTGGTCAGTAGATTTCAAAATATTAGTTAAATGTTTATTCTCAAGGTAAGCTTTTAGTTTTGGGAAAAAGCTTCTCGATAAATTATATATAAACCCACTAGGCCTTTCTGAAAAACATACTAGCTCTATATTTTCAATTTTTTCTGCTTCATTAATCATGACATTTTTATAATTGTAAAAATCAGGACAAATAATAAGTAATTTCAATTTAATTTCACCTTATCCTTAATAAAATCATAGTTAAAAATTTTATCTACTTTAAGAAAAATAATAATATACGGAAGTAAAACAACGCTAAATAAAACAGATATAACTGAAAAGAAAGCATTATCTCTAACATAGGCATAATCATAGTCAAAAATTATAGAAATCCCGCCATTCAAAAGGACTATAAAAGGCATATGTAAAACAATAATTGGCAATGCTGCATTTGATAGTAAACTTAAGTAATTAGATAAAAATTTAACCTCTTTTATATAATAAAAAACAGGAAGCGAAGCCCTAAAGAATAAAAAAGTAAAAACAATCAGATAAGCTGGATTAGCTATATTTCCACTAGCTAAATCTACCCTTGGGTAGTTAAGTAAACTAAGAAGTAAAATAAAAATAATTAGATAGCAACTTGCGTATAAAACATTCTTTGAATCGACAATAAAAATAGAGCTAAGAAAGTAAATTGGTAGCATTATAAAGCTAGTATAAATACCAAAAGGTATGTTTTCATGGTTAAAAAATATGTATATTAAGAAACTTAGAAGTACCGAAAACAAAAAACTATAAACTTGAGATTTAAAAATTTTAAAAATCAAGTAACCAAAGACGCTGTAAAAAAAGTAAGCTGTTAAAAACCATATAGGTGTATTCGGTTCCAGTCCGCCATTAGAAGCATTGGCATAAGCTAAATTCTTTAATAATTGAAAGGGTTCTAACAATGCACTGACACCACTTCCAAAATTTTTTACGAATACAATCCAATATAAAAACGTTATTACACAAGCTAAAATATAAGGATACAACAATCCCTTTACTCTAGAAGCAATAAAAATGGAAAAATCTTTTTTGTTTGAAAAATAACCTGCAAAAATAAAAAAAGCGGGCATATGAAATAAATAAATAACTTTGTTAATTTCTGGCCAAGCACTTTGATGGCCAATTACGACCAAAATAAGTAAAAAACCTTTGAGGTAATCAATGGTGTTATTACGCAAAATTAATTCGACTCTTTTGTGTAAGTACATATAACAGAGCTAAACCTAACCAAGGGAATGCCATATAAAATGGTGTTGAGGTTGACCAGTGTAAAAAATTAGCAAATAAGCTCGCAAATAATATCAAAATTGAACGCTCAATTTTAAAACAACTATATATCCTAAAAGCTAGAAAAAGAAAAAGGCTAACAAAAATAAGAAATGTAAAAATACCTGTTTCTGCTAATATTTTCAGTGGAAATGAAGCTAACCCTACTTCATGAAGTCTGGAGTAACTCCCAATCCCTCCACCAAAAAATATATTATTAATAAATAAGTCGAAACCATCTGACCATCGGCTAAACCTCTCTAACTTACTATTACTATCAGATAAAACCTTATTATTTATTATTTCATATAAAACATTACCCAATAGAAAAAAGGTACTTGTTACCCCTACAACCAAACAGAAAAGCTTTAGTATTTTACTTTTAATATTAACAAGTAAGAAGAACGAGATAATTAGTAAGCCCATAATTCCAGTAGCAGAAAAAGTAGTTACAATAGAAAAAAAATAGAATGAAAACACTATAGTTTTCAACTTAAATTTATCCCAAGTTAAGTATATACATAATGGGGCCATGACATTTAAATACCACGCATAAAAACCAGGCTCTTGAAATATACTTTTATTGCGGAAAAACATACCTCCAAAGTAACCATACCCAACGTTATATGAATCAGGAAAATATATTACTGACTCAGTAATACTAAAATGAAAAATATTTATCACTATAAAATCAACCATTCCATAAATACATATTAAAATAAATGAAACAATGATTGGTCTAGATAAGCTAGGTAAACTCCATTTAGAAAAACACCAAACAGGCACTAAAAAATATAAAAAAGAAATAAGAATAATAGAATAAAAATGGTTCATATTCATATCAACATTGTGTATGAAATTTACAAGTGTCGACGTTAAAAACAAGATGACAAAAACAAAGTAGCAAAATGTAAATTTATCCAGAATTATTTCTTTTTTTAGTATCACAACTAGAAATAGTATGAATGAAATGATAAGAGTAATAGGTACCCATTCATGGAAGGCAAAAGCAGGATTAAACGCATTTAAAAAAAGATAAATACTACCAATCATTTTCAACCTATTTCCCTTAAGACCTTTGCAGGACTTCCAGCTACAATTGAGTAATCCGCTACATCTTTATTAACAAAGCTATTAGCCCCAATTACACAATTTTTCCCAATTTTACAGCCGTAAATAATTGCCCCCTCACCTATCCATGTACCATCACCAATTTCTACACGACCTATAAATTTTAGCCCTTGATTTTTTATAGCTATTACATCGTTTTCAAAATTATGGCTCGTATCCGAAATATATACTTTATCAGCAATTAACACACCGTCACCAATTACAACACTTTTTGTGGCAATAATATGTGATAAACGCCCTATATCAGTATTATTGCCAATAATTATTTGTGGTGTTTCTTCAAAGGTTTTCAAAGCCATCAGCCATCCAAAATCAAATACGGTAACCCCTTTACCAATGGTTATGTATTTCATTCCACGTAGTATTGAAGGTTTAAATATTAATGATTTTTTCCCAAACGCTTTGAAACCATATGATAGAAAGAAAGTTAGAATTTTTGCCCTAACTTTTTTATTAAAATTGAATAGATACTCAATCATAGCTAGAGCCCTTTTTTAATTTAACTAAACTTTTAAAATCAAAAAACACACATGAAATAACAAAGAACAAGCATGCTTCAATACTTAAATAAGCAAATGAATAAAATATATTACTAGTGGTTGGGATTAAAGGCACTATAAGAGCATGAGTTAAAACAAGTAAGGCAAATAGTAAAAAGATCTTAAATGTAAATACAATCTTTAATTTAGAAACCCTAACACTTAAAAAATATAACATAACATTACTTAAAAGGTTTACTAGAACAGCCGCTTTATATCCAAAATTAGAATAAGTAAATACAGATATAATAACGTTTAAGCAAAGTACAAAGAAAAAGTTTTTAGTATTGCGAATACCTTTATTACTTAAATTAATATCTTGCTTCAAAATAGTGACTAACATAAATAAAAAAACAGAAACACACGATAAAACAGGGTAAATAAAGCTAACGTGATATTTATTGTCACCAAAGTACTTAACAAAAACATCAAAGTTTAGACCTAATACTAATAGCATAGGAATAAAAATTAGGCTAACTACGTTACATACAAAACCTAAAACATTATTTTCGGAGCCATTGACATGACTCTGTCTTATATGTCTGATACTTGTAACAAATATAGTGCCAGTAAAAAATGAAAAGATTACATTAAGAGGAACTTGAATAAAGCTATAAATTCCGGCATCTTCAACACTAGAATATGTAGACAATAATATTCTTTCGATACCTCTTAGCAAAGCGTATGAGAGCGCTCCAATCACTATAGGCATACCGTATTTATAAGATGATAATAATATTTCTAGAGATATTTGTGCATTTTTAATTAACTCTATTTTTATTACTGTAAAAAAGAGTAACGAAATTCCAACAGCAATAACTCGACTTAGAAATATATCATTAAATGCATCGCCACCAATGGATGAATTATGGAGCAAATAAAACACAATAACCCAGCCAGCATTTAAGAGGAAATCATTTAGAGCTATATATTTAGAAAGTGACTTTGATATGTAATATCGCTGAATATACTCAAAACAACATAAAAAAACGAAATAGATAAATACATATATGCTAATACTTGAAAAAGAAAAACTAAGTATTAATGCGATTAATGTCGATAAAAATATAGGCATAATTAATACCGAGCTAAAAAGCTTGGCGTCATCACCAGAACCATCTATCAACTCTCGCAACAAATACTCATAATTAGACAATGATATTAATTGACTTATAAATGGCATTACTAAAAGTATGGTTGTATACAACCCAAACTCTGTAATACTTAAAAGTTTAATAACGTATATTAATGATAAAAAGTTTAACAGAAAAGTTGATAGTTTTGAAGAAATAAGAAATGCCATATCAGCTTTCGATATATTTTATAATTTTTGAAACCACAGCATCGCTTTCTATGTTTTCATCCTGAAAATGACCAGGTAATAAGTAGTTATTATAAAACTGTTCTAAAAATAAATTTACATATTTATAATTTATTTTTTCTTCGGATGCTTTTTTTATCTGTTCTTTTAACTCATATTTACTATAAACAGGAAAGCAAATTTCACCCCATTTGTAATAGGCATCACCAAGTACAACCACTGACTTACCTCTAATTAATGCGTCCATACCAGTTGTTGAATTATTCACTATGATTGACTTAGCGTTGTCTATTTGTTTATTTAAGTCTGTGGCATTATCAATTGTGACATTTTTTGACTGATTTATTAACTCGTAGATCCTACTATCGTATCGGCCAACATAAAGTGGATGCTCCCGAATTACTAAATCAAGGTTTTTTGGCATCGATTTAATAACATCAAAAACGAGATCAAAAATATCTTTATAGAGTTTAGAGTTCAAAATCATTTGCGCATCTGAAGGAACTTGCAAAGCAAGGAGTGAATAATTAGAAGGCAATTTATAGTTTTTGTTATTACTTTTTTTGCTTAATAGCTTTTTCTTTATACGACCGAGTAAGCTATCTCCAGTTTGGGTATAAATAGGGTAGTAACTCATAAGTAGGTTTGGTGTTATTGAATACAATAAATCTTTGTAACAATTTAATTTATCTTGTTTTGTTATTTTACTAAAAAACTTATTTTTTAACGGTTTTTCATTTAAAATTTCGAGCATATTTAAGTTGGTTTCTTGAGAAAAGTCTGGGCGAAAAGTAATATTAGAATTAACCCCACTTTCATCAAGAATTGTTGTTCTAAATGGTCCCTGCTCGAAATATAATACACTTATATTTTTTTCTTTTGCTAACTCCAGCATAATCGTTGTTTGTGGACGACTATCTCCGGATGAAATAATAAGATCGTAACCAGTTAGTTTACTTTCCCAATATTCATTTATACAATTTGCTTCATTAGAAATTTTTTGCTTCAGGCCAGACAGTTCACTTCTGCACTTTAATGTATATTCATAATGGGAACTTTTATCGACCGTCGTTTTACTTTTACCCTGAGTCTTTTCATATAAGGCATCAGCATCCCAGTTTGAGTATTTTTTTAGAAAATAATATGACGAGGGGTAATAGCATACAAATGATATATCGCAGTTAATTCTACTTTTTAATTGCTGCGCTATGACATCAAAATATCTAGCAAAATCGTAATAATAAACCGTTATTAATATTTTTTTCATCGTTCTAATGTCATTTTTTCTTTAAAACTAATGATCATATCACTTATATCGTCAAGAACATTAGATGGTGTGTAATTGGGTATTAACATTTTCAAGGTAGTAATATCAGTCACTGGAAACTGTTCATTTGGAAAGTCAATATCATGCCAGATAATCTCACAGCCTGTATTAGCTTGTAATAAATCAGCAATTTGCTCTGCTCTTATATTATACCCAGCCGCAATATTGATTGTTTTTTGTAAACTATTTTTGTTATTTGAAATCTTAATACAACAGTTTGCCACGTCATGTACAGATACATAATCTTTTGAGTAAGTTTTATTTATATACATATCAACCTTACCTTTACTAATTGCATTCCTTGTTATTGCTGGCAAAAATAAAGGGCTATTTAGTGCTGCACCATAAACATTGCTTGGTCTTAAAATAGATACATCTCTACCGCTTTTTAGACATAATTCTTCGGCAACTAGCTTTGTTAGATTAAATAAGCGACGGTTGTCATCTTCACACACTGTTAGATCATGTTTTTCATTAGATTGTTTTTGGTTCATATATACGCGTGTCGACGATATATATATTAGACGCGTAAATTTTGCCACCTCTAATAACTTAGCCAATAAACTAACATTGGCTTCAAAGACTGAAAATGGTTCATTTTTACAATCACCATTACCAGCACAATAAATTACTATTCCCAGCTCACGCTCAAATATATTTTTATCATCTCTGGCAGGAATAAAAACATCCTCCCCTAGCCCTTTGAGTTGATTAGCTATTTCAGAACCAATAAAGCCTCGCCCACCAAAAATTGTATATAGAGCCATTAATTGCACCACCCATTGATTAAACTTTCTTTAATTTCACTTAAAGTAGGCTGATATCTATCTTTATCCGATAATAAGGGGGTTTGTATCGGCCAATTAATTTTCAGTTCAGGATCATTCCAAAGTAAACCGCTCTCATCAGAAGGGTCGTAGTAATCTGTGCATTTATACTGAAAGTCAGCTATATCACTTAATACACAAAAACCATGAGCAAAACCTGGTGGGACATAAAATTGAAGTTTATTTTCACCTGTCAGTAATACAGCCTCATGTTGTCCGAATGTAGCAGAACCTGGACGTAAATCCACTGCAACATCAAATACCTTGCCATCAGTAACTGTCACTAACTTTCCTTGTTGCTTTGTTTTTTGAAAATGTAGGCCTCTCAGCACTCCTTTTGTTGAGCGAGAACGATTATCTTGAATAAAATCTGCAGTAATGCCAGCTGCTTTATAGCGCTCTTTCTGATACATCTCATAAAAAAAGCCTCTATCGTCACCAAATACTTTTGGCTCTATAATTAAGAGGTCTTTTATCTTGGTTTTAATTACATTCATATTTTATTTTTCACTAACTATTTAGTAATGTTCAATAAATATTGACCATACCCTGTTTTAATTAAATCATTACCAATCTCGCGCACTTGGCTTTTAGTTAGCCAGCCTTGCATTAATGCAATTTCTTCTAAGCATGCAATTTTAAAACCTTGCCGCTTTTCAACGGTTTGAACAAACTGAGATGCCTCCAATAGTGAATCATGTGTCCCTGTATCAAGCCAAGCAAACCCACGACCTAGCTGCTCAACACTCAACTTACCTTGCTCTAAATAAGCTTGATTTATACATGTAATTTCTAGCTCGCCACGCGATGATGGCTTAACACTTTTAGCAATTTCAATAACAGAGTTGTTATAAAAATATAAACCAGTCACAGCCCAGTTTGATTTCGGCTTTTTTGGCTTTTCTTCAATTGAAAGCGCTTTAAAATTTTCGTCGAATTCAACAACACCAAACCGCTCTGGGTCCATTACTTGATAACCAAAAACACTCGCACCAGTTAAGTTTTGAGCAGCATTTTTAAGTTGTTTACCAAATGCTTGCCCAAAAAATATATTATCACCAAGTGCTAAACATACGTCGTCTTTACCTATGAATGATTCGCCAATAATAAAGGCTTGCGCTAAGCCATCAGGAGAAGGCTGAACTTTATATGTAAGGCTTATACCAAATTGCGCACCATCACCGAGCAAGCGAATAAAACCTTCTTGTTCCTCTGGTGTTGTAATTATTAGTACTTCGTTTATACCAGCTAGCATTAGTACTGATAACGGATAATAAATCATTGGCTTATCATAAATAGGAAGTAATTGTTTCGATACCCCCTTCGTTATCGGGTGTAATCGTGTACCTGAACCACCAGCTAAAATAATTCCTTTCATATTACTTTCCTTCGGTATTTGCGTTTATTTCGCCAAGACGTTCACGCTGATAAGAACCATTTTGAACATTTTGACACCACGTTTGATTTTCTAAATACCATTGAACAGTTTTACGCAGGCCTGTTTCAAAAGTTTCAACCGGTGTCCAATTTAATTCAGCGCTCATTTTAGTAGCATCAATTGCATATCGGCGATCGTGGCCAGGGCGATCACTTACAAATACTATTTGCTCTGAATAATTAGAAACTTTGGGCACTAAATCATCTAAAATACTGCAAATAGTCTGCACGACTTCAATATTTTGTTTTTCGTTATGACCACCAATATTATACGTTTCACCAATTTCACCTTCAGTTACTACCTTGTATAAAGCTCGAGCATGATCCTCAACGAATAACCAATCTCTAATCTGATCACCTTTTCCATAAATTGGTAAATCTTTACCTTCAAGGGCATTAAGTATTACTAATGGTATTAATTTTTCAGGGAAATGATATGGCCCATAGTTATTTGAGCAATTGGTTACAATTGTAGGAAAGCCATAAGTACGTAGCCATGCACGAACTAAGTGATCGCTAGATGCTTTACTTGCTGAATAAGGACTGCTTGGTGCATAAGATGTTTGTTCAGTAAACAGAGGTAGCGCTTTACTCAACGCATTACCCGCTTGCTCATCTGGGTGAGGTAAATCACCATACACTTCATCAGTAGATATATGATGAAACCTAAAAGCGAGCTTTGCGCTATCTTCGAGTGAATTCCAGTACTCGCGAGCAGCTTCTAATAAAGTGTAAGTTCCTACAATATTGGTTTGAATGAATTCAGCGGGGCCTGTAATAGAACGATCTACATGGCTTTCCGCTGCTAAATGCATTACAGCATCGGGCTTATGTGAGTTAAAAACACGATCAAGCTCTGCACGATTACAAATATCTACATGCTCAAAACAGTAACGTTCAGACTCTTGTGTATTAGGAAGAGACTCAAGATTTCCTGCATACGTCAATGCATCAACGTTAACTACACTATCTTGAGTATTAGAAAGAATATGACGAATAACGGCGCTACCAATAAATCCTGCGCCACCAGTTACTAATATTTTCACAACAGATGCCTTTAAATTTGGATGTATTTTTCCATCTGAAAGCTGCTATTTAACAGCCTCTAGTATGATTGATATCGACAAAATATCTCAGTTATTTATTTACTGAGATATTTTCTATATTGAGACAGCCGATTTTGACTATCTCTTTGGAAGACAATTTTTACTTTTATTAAAAAGTGACCAATAACCCTTAATTTGAACAAAAGGCTATTTATCGCTTTTGTATTCGTAGTTGTAATATCCATAATAACCGTACGCATTACTGGCTTTTTTTACTACACCGTTAAATACTAAGCCTTTAACATCAATACCATTTTGTTCAAAGCGGTTACGGGTTAGGTCAATTTCGCGCAAGTGGTTTTGCCCAAAACGTGCCACAAGTAATGTGGTGCCTGTATGCGAACTTACTATTGCGGGGTCAGTTACTGCTAGTATTGGAGGGGTGTCAATAATTATAATGTCGTAAGCAGCGCTTACTTCTTCAACTAATTTGCTAAAGTTGCTATGCATTAATAGCTCTGAAGGGTTTGGCGGTATTTGACCGCGCGTAATAACACTTAAGCCATCTACCTTAGTTGATTTAGTAACTTGCTCTAGGTTTAAACGGCCCGACAGGTAATCACTTAAACCATCATCCCACTTTAAGCCAAACTGTGTTTGTAAGTAGCCCTTGCGCATATCGGCATCAATAATAAGTACCTTTTTACCGCTTTGCGCAAGTACTGATGCTAAATTAACCGATATAAATGATTTACCCACACTTGGGCTTGGGCCCGATATGGCAATAATGTTGTTTTTAGCTTCCATCATCGCAAAGTGCAAACTAGTACGTAAGCTACGTAGAGCCTCTATTGCTAGGTCAGCTGGGTTATCGAGCGCTAATATACTTTTAGGCTTATTTGTTTTATTTTTAAGGGCTCGCTCAGCAAAGCCACTTAGTTTATCTTGATAATCTGAGTGCGGTACACTCGCGTATACAGGTATGCCTAGCGCTTCAATTTCGCTTGGGTCTTCAACCCCTTTGTGCATTGCTTTTTGTATAAGCACAATTGCCACAGCTAACATACCACCCAGCATAGTGGCCATTACTACAATTAATGCTTTTTTAGGTTTAACTGGCTTGCTGGTATTTACCTCGGCGTAGTCAATAATACGTACATTACCTACGGTGCCAGCGCGTACTATATCAAGCTCTTGTGTTTTACTAAGTAATAGTGTGTAAATTTGGTTACTTACCTCAACATCACGTTTTAACCGTAGTAGCTCTTGTTGAGTTTCTGGTAGGTTTCCTACCTCGCCTACAAGTTCTTGTTTTTGGCTTTCAACCGCTTCTATTTGCTCCATCATACCTTGGTATGTTGGGTGGTCTTTTTTAAACTTACGACCAAGCTCTAAACGCTTTAAATTTAGCTCTTGTAACTTGGTTTCAAGCTTTACAACTTGCTCAAGCACACCTTGCGTTTCTAGCGTTATGTTTATTGATTGGCGTTTTATTTGATAATCGTTAAAGCGTTGCTCTGCGTATTCAAGCTGTTTTTTAATTTCAGGTAATTGTACTTCTAAAAACTCTAGCGACTTTTGTGCCTCAGCACTATTGCGCTCAACATTGCGTCGTACATAAATAGCAGCTACTTTATCAAGTACTTTTTCAGCGTAGCTTGGTTTAGTGCTTTGTAAGCTTAAATTAATTATGCCTGAGTCTTTGCCTTTTTCACTTGCACCAATTGCAGCTTGAAGGTCTAAAATAGTATTAAGGCGATCTCTACGGGTAATTGTAAACTCTGTACCAGGGCGCGCATTTAAAGTACGAATGGTTAAGTTAAATTTACCGTTTGTAAGCTCCTCACCCACTTTACCCGCTAATATTTGCTCACCGTCAGCATTTAAAAGTGCAAGGCTATTATTAGCTTGTGCTACCAATGTAAATGTTTGATTTACAGCAGTACGTGGTACGTCAAACCTAAATACATTTATGCTCTCACCGCCCCATGCGTAGCTGTTAGCACCAAAGCTTGGCTCAGCTAAGTTGCCATCTTCCATTGGGGTGAATTTACGATAAGCGCGGCTACCTATAAACGGAAATAATTTAGGCTCTGCTATTATATCAAGCTTTAGTGTATCAACGGCCTCACCTATTATACTGCGCGACTTTAGTAGCTCTATTTCGGTTACTGCGGCTGATGTACTTTCAAACATACCTGCCATATCGTCAAACCCAGGGACTGATGCGCCGCCATCTTCAACTTGTATCATGGCTGTTGCTTGGTAAACAGGGGTACTTAATACTGCATAAATAACACCCACAAACATAAACAGTGTGGTTACGGCTACTATAAAGTATTTGCGATCGAGCAGAGCGCCTAGTAGCGCCATTAAATCAATTTCTTGCGTTGGTTGCGTATTATTAGTGCTTTTATTATTCGCGCTACTTGCGCTGTTATTCGGCTGGGTATTCATTAAATTAGTCATTCCTTATAAATACTTTTGCCAAGCGCTACACGCGCTGTCAATTAATGTATAAACGTGTTCAAAAGCCTCTTGGCTTTGGCGGTAAGGATCTGGTATTTCAGCGTTATTAATCCACTTACCTAGTAAAAACGTTTTACCGCGCGCCTCTGGGTAGCGAGCATGTACGTCGTTTAAATGGCGTTCTTCCATTACGAGTATTACGCTGTTTTGCGCAACTAAGCTTGATGTAAGCTGTTGCCCTTGGTGAGCATCCATATTGATACCATGTGCAAGTGCTATTTGCTTTGCTTTTGCATCTGCTGGTTTACCTTCAAGTGCTGTTAACCCAGCAGACGATACTTTAATATTTTTGCCTTCAAGCTTTTGTTTTAAAACATACTCACCTGTTGGGCTGCGGCAAATATTACCTGCACACACTACTAAAACTGAATCAAACATTTTTAAAAACCCTTAGTTTGCAGTTATATCGTCAACACTATCTACAGTAGCAATTGACGGTAACAGTAAGCTTATTACACGGTTCCAACGGGCAAGCGGTGCCGATGTTACATATACAATATCGCGCGGTTGTAGTTCAAACTGCTCAGCTAATACCATTGCCGCTATATTTTTAGCGTGTAATTGGTATACGTTTGCAATAACACCGGTTTGCTCTACGTTGCTTTTACGCAGTACAAATACGCCATTAGCGTCTGCTGTTGCTTCGTTTAAGCCGCCCGAGTCGCTTAGCGCTTCGGCCAAGTTTAAACCATAACGGTTAAGCGTTACTGAACCTGCTTTTTTAACATCACCTAATACAAATATTTTTTGTGCATCGTTACGATTTACATGCACTATGTCGCCATGTTGTAACAAACGGTTTTGCGAAATGTCGCCATGGGCATAAAAGTCATCAAGTTTAATAACTTCTGTTTTGTCGCCACGGGTAAATGTTACTGTGCGCCAATCGGCTGCATCTGTTAAACCGCCGGCTTGGTTTAGGGCATCAATTAAGGTAAGTGGTATTTCGGTTACTGGGTATACACCAGGCTTGTTTACTTCGCCGGTAACGTAGGTTTTTTGGCTTCTAAAGCCAACTACTTTTACATCTACTTGTGGGTCTTCTATTACTCGGCTTAGGCGTTTAACAAGCTCATTGCGTACTTGGCTTATTGTTTTACCTGCTGCGGGTATATTTGGTGCGTAGGCGTAAGTAATGGTGCCGTCTCGCTGTACTCTAAAGCCGTCAAACTCTGCGGTACGTTGTACTGCTGCAGGTATTGTTAGCTCTGGGTGATCCCATACGCCTATTGTTAGTACGTCGCCAACACCTAGTTTGTATTCGTAGTTACTAACGTTTAAACCAGCAGTGCTTGAAATTGGTTTAGCTGCTATACGCGCTTGATTTTGTTTATTTATTAGTAGCGAGTCGATTATTTGAATGTTTACTTTTTCGAGATCTTGTTCGAGGTTTTGTGTTTGCTCGCCTGAGTCTATACCTTCAAAGTGGCTGCCTGGAACTATTGTACAGCCGGTCATGCTTAGTATTGCTAGTATTGATGCGAGTGATTTACAGCTTAACGCCATTGTAGAATCCCAAAATTATTTTAAATATTGCACTTACTCACCAACCTTGGTGAGCACTTGTATTTTAGCCGACTAATTAAAGCATGCGCACTATTGTGAAGCAATAGCCTTTGCTTTGTAAAAGCTTTGTAACTAAGTTTTTAATTAGCACTAAAATTATATCAGTGTTTTCACAAGTTATTTATGAAAAAATTTAATTGAAAGCCGTTTTAGTTAAACACTTAACGCATTCATCATCAATTGCACAAAGAGAAGCAAATGATGAGTAAATGAGAAGCCATTTAAACAAGTGCTTTATGGCTGCTTACTTCTCTAAAGCTCAGTGGCCTTTTAACCTCTTTGTGAATAAATCACTTAAAATATGATTGCACAAAGAGAAGCGAATGAGGAGTAAATGAGAAGCCATTTAAACAAGTACTTTATGGCTGTTTACTTCTCTAAAGCGCAGTGCCCTTGACCTCTTTGTGAAGAAGTTCTATTACGAGCTTTGCTCGTCACGCCAGCAAGCTGTGCGTCTTGTATCTCTCATTGATAAATGATTAGCTATCATTTATCACATCGAAGTCAGTGAGCTTGCCTGTGCGTCTAGTATTTCATACTGCTCCGTAGATAAAGCCCTGGCTTTCTATTCTCACA
>NZ_JACJDW010000047.1:0-19853 GCF_014163745.1 Pseudoalteromonas sp. SR44-2
TTCTAATTTGATTGCAGCAGAATACGTTGCGCGTGTTAATTTCGTCATTTTTTCACCCAAATTTGTATGCTTATTAGCATAACATTTCTTTCTTAATGGGTGGCCAAATTAACTATGCCACTACATTAAACGATTCAAGTCGCCAGATGATTTTAGCAAGGGAGGCTGTAATAGGTCTTTCAATGGTTTTGTTGGTCGATAACTTACCGCCATTTCCAGACTTTTTGAGTTTAAAAATGAGATTATATTCAATATCCTCATTCCCCTCCTCAAGTGGGTTTTTATTTGGCTTCAGATTACCAGTGCTTGCTAATGATACTAACTCATCCTGTCGTCTTGCTGATATAACGCCAGTAAGATACTGGCAACTCCCTATGAGGACGCTGTAAAGCTCAAATAAACTCTCGTTGTTTCGTATCGCGTTGTACTTGTCATCAGCTAGCACCTCAAAAGGTAAAACCTGTCGAATCCCCATTGCCTTAACTGCTTTTTCATTCAACGTACCCATTACTTTGGTTTGCATAAAGTGACCACGCTCAGCATGTGACATATTTTGATGAATCTCAGGAATGAATTCAGGCCTCCTTTCATCAGGTCGCTCTTTGTTACTGCGTGCTTTCGTACTTTTGCTAGCACCTTTTGATATCGCTAACAAACAAGTATCCAAAATCTCTTGCTGGAACTTAAGAACAAATTCGAAAGATTGCCGAGTGAGCTTGAAGACAATATCAGGATGCAAGGTTTGAGTACGACCAGTGGGTTTTAACGTCACTAAATCATTAATTTTTCTTACACTAAGTACTTTTGTTGCATCAATGAGTGGTGAACTTGCGTTGTCCTTGAAGATATTGGTGTTAATCAACTTAGCCGCTATGATGTAGGTGTTAATTGTCCTCTCTGCGGATGACGTTTCTGATTTATCAGAGTTAAGGGAGCGATATTCAGTGGAGCGCGCTTTTTCGGTAAGCCATAACTCAGGCGAGCTAGGAATACGAAGGAGAGGAGATACAGTTTCCCTTTCAAAGAGCAGCGTAGAGAGCACTGCACCACTGCCTTGAGCCAAAAACCCAGCCCCAGAGCCATAATAACCTTGAGCGTAAAGCCAGCAACATGCCTTAATACGCTCTTCTTTCGTTAAATAAAGCGTTAAATCGTCTTCTGCTATATCTCTGTTCACAAAGGGATGCTTGATCACAAAAGCTTTTACCTGCTCTTGAGTGATACTATTTACGTGCGCTTTAACTAACTTTACGGTGCGGCTTGTAAAATCATAGACTCCATTGCTTGCCCCGTCCTCAGACATCGATTTAAACAAAGATAACCAGAAGTCAGCAGTGATGTGATTAAGGTGGTATCGACTTAACTCTAATGCGGCTGAACGCAATAAGATGGCGTCAATTAATGTAAGGACTTTCTCTACCCCGATTCTTATTGTGATGGTTTTGATGACTGCTCCACCATTTTCAAGTGGATCGGATACCGCAAGTAACCAGTTTTTAAAACCATTTAGCAGAGGTATATGTTTGGAGTGAGAGGCAAACCGTCGTCAAGCGTAACAGATGACCAGTCAATAAGCTTATCCTTTTGGCCGAAATTCATAATAGTGACATCATCATTGTACTCACTTTTAAACCAATAAGGCATTTCATCGGCCTGGACGTAAATATGGGTAAAATGATTGCCAATTTCACGTTGTAAAGTGAAATCTTGGTTTGCAACAGCATAGTGAAGCGTTTCAGTTAATTCTTCGCTATTTAGCTCATTAAGTCCGATTTTTCTTTCTTTTAAGTTATTTACAATCAGTTTTAACATGTTAACGCTCCAACGACGAGTTGAATATCAAGGGGGGATTTTTTGGCTGTAGCGATAAGTTGCGAACGCTCTGCATTTATTGTATTTTCTCGCGCATCTTCGGTAAGAATGAGTGTAGCAGCCTCATACCAGGTTGATACGATCTCACGAAAGGATTGTCCATCCTGTGCTTCTTTTGAGCAGTCAACGATGCTCTTGATGGCAATGAGCACTCTCATCACACTTTTAGTAATGGTCAGAGTTACCTCATCAAATCGCTCTCGAGGCTCCTCCTCACCAACAAGGGATAGCGTTGCGTCATTTTTGAATTTATCAAACAATTTAGGTATATCGTGAATACCGTGGTTTTGTAGAAATTCATCGAGGCTTTCAGCTTTAATATCAACCGCTTCAAAAAGATAGTCCGATTCCTGCATTGCGATGTAAATAAACGCATTTTGAAATTGGCGTATCCATCTTGCATTGAAAAAATCCATCAACGCAGAGGGAAGGTATTTATTTAATAGGTCTACATTGACCGTTTCATGCCCCAATACATCTGCTACTTCTCTCAAAGAGTGGGTTTGAATATACGTGCGAATGGCTCGGATTTTACGACCTGAACGTAAGCCTACTGACTTAGATAGCAATAATTTATCATATTCACTCATACTACTAGAGTGGTTATACAACCACTTCCGATAGGCGCTGTTCATGGATACCGAACTGATAGTAGCGGAAAAATTACCGCACCAATTTGCCTTATGCAAATCAGCCCTTATTAACATATAACGCCACGCGTTTTCTTGATACTCATCTGTACTCGGTTTTGCTTTTAAGTGCCGCCGCGCAAACTCTGTGTGATTAATTAAGGTCTCAACAATAGACTGACTATATTCGTTAAGAACAATATCTTGTTTAGCCTTCTCCGCACCCTTGCGATTTTTATAAACGACAATTATGTAGCTACCACCAACTTGTTTATACCCTGTCATTTGTCCTTTCTTATCAAATAGCTCCCAATTCTCAAGTGCAGATGGGGTGAGCTGGGGGTGTTCCAATACTAACAATGTACACAGTGCGCCTAGCGTACTGGTGGTGGGCAGGTTTAATTCATTCACTAGAGCAGAGTTATTAAGATTATCGTGGTTAGTGTGAGATCCTCCCAAAAAAACCTCCTGGTTTGCAACGGCTGCACCGATACCATGTTCATTGAATGTGGCAATGCTATTCTCTAAATTGTCACGACCCACGCGCACGTATTCATTTTTTTTAACACCCCCACCGACGCCTCTAATGGGTTTAACTCTACCTGTTTTTGCAAATTTAAGATTACGTTCGTGTTTTTCTTTTATGTGTTCAAAAACAGCATTATAAGATGCACGAACATACTCTTCACTCGCTCGTAACCGGTCCTCAATTATTTGGATGGCGGCCTCATCTTTTATATGCAGAGGGATAGAGGCAAGCCATAGCTGTTCTTCGTTGGATGTTAACTTACCGCCTGTTGCTACCTTTGCGATAGGTTGAGAGTCTTCTTTAAATGAAGGAGTTAAAATAGGTCGAACTGGCTCATCAATTAATCCGCTATCAATAAAACATATTCTGAAAACGTTAATCGCTTTAGCCCACACAAGAAAAAAAACTTCATTTTTATTGCCCTTCGCTAAATGGCTACTAAACGAACACCACATAACCCTCTCAAGAAACGCACTCAATTTATTAGTTTTTAGTTGAATTCGCAAATCATCAGCGCATTTACAATGCCTTGTAAATGAGTTTAGAAGGTCGGTGAGCGCACTAACACCATTACGCAGGGACGTTTTTTTTTGTGTTTTAGCATACTCGCAAATATGACGATAAATATCAGTAGTCAGGTCATCACCAAAGGCTTCATGAAATTCACCGATTGCAAAGTTAAATACTTTCCCTTCCTTTGATTTCAATTGCCAGCCATCAAGGTACGCGAGGCGCTCTGGGCTAATTTGTAATTTTTTGAATTCAGCAATACACTGCCAGATACCTTCGTTCACCTCGGCACCTGAAAGCCGAACTGTATCGATTTCATACTCACTAAAAGCTCTAAAAGTTCTGACGACAGAACATGTCACACCGTATGCTCGTTTGCTGTCGTATTGCGAGTACATAAAGCCCACAAAACCACGAAATTGCTTCAATAGGAACTCTGGGCTATTTAGAATATCCAATGCTTCATAACCAGCCGATTTAAAGGTTGATATGTAAGCTGCATAATTATTCACTACCACACCTCCCCAGCCTTTAGGGGCGTTATCTGAAAGAAGTTTCTCAAAAGCTGGTGATAGTGCCTTTTGTACAGCTGGTAATGATTTAATAGCTACTGGGTTCAAGATAAAAAGCCTTTTTATTAAGATAGTTATCAATACATTAATATATTGATAACTATCAACAATAAAAACACTTATTATTTATTTATTAAAAAGAAATAACAATAACTTAAATTAAATTGATTGAAATTATCATTAGGAGTACCAGCTAAAGGTTTTTATCAACTTTGCTGCCATATGGAGCCGAGTTACCACCAGCTAGAGTTAGATTTAAGAATTTTTTGTGTGGTAGTGGCGATGGGTGAAAATCCTTATTTAAAATAAGGATTTTAGCGTTATTTAACTGAGTGAAAATAAAGCCATGCTTAAGTTAATATTTCCTTTCATGCCCAAGCGCGTACCCAATCTCTTATCCCCGTAAGCAGCTCACAACTTAACGCCTTGTCGCTTAATAAAAACAAAAAAGTTTAAAACTACATAATTGCCCTACATTTGAGAACTACACTCCGAATAGCTAATTCTTTCTATGTACTCTTAATATTTGGAGTTTTAAATGATGAAAAATACCCATGCCATTTTACTCAGTGCCCTGTGCTGCTTAACCTTAAGTGCCTGCAACGAGCAAAATAGCCAATCGCTTGAACAATCAAACCTCAATGATTTTACTCTAACAAGCTCAAAGGTAAGTGATGGCGGTAACTTGCCTATTACTTATACGTGCGATGGGCAAAGCATTAGCCCTCCACTTAACTGGAGCGGTGCACCTAACACAACCAAATATTATGCGTTAATTATGGATCATAAAGCGCCAGAGGGAATGCATTGGTATTGGACCATGTACAATATTGCCGCCGATAAAACACAAATTAAAGCAGGCGAAACTCTCGGTGAAGTGGGCTCTAATAGCGTAAACGATTTAAACCAATACGCGCCGCCTTGCTCTAAAGGTCTAGGTGAAAAAAGCTATACTTATACTGTGTATGCGTTATCTGCACCGGTTACCTTTAATAGCGATACAAAGGTAGATCGCTCAGCATTACTCGCTGCTGTAAAAGATATTACGCTCGATACTGCAAGTATGACGGTTAAATACTCGCGAAGCGCCAGTAGCGCCGAACACAAACCAAATACAAGACCAAAACCAAATGAGCAACCAAAGCCTGATAAATCATATTTAACCGCTAACGTAAAATCACCTCGTTGCGATGCTATTAAACAATCAGTGAGGAATGCAGGGTTTGATAAAAGCGTATCTGTTACGTGCGATGAACAATATGCTTATATTGTCTCATCTACTTATCCTGATCATGAAGTAATGACTGGCATTACAGGTACTAACGAGCAAATACCCGTTCCAGCAAAAGACTATGGCGAACCTATAAAGCTAAACCCGAAAAAAGCAAAAACAATAACAACAATTGATGCAGCAGTAGGTGTTGCCGTTAGTGGCGTACCAATATACGACTATTCTTCGCAAGGTGAGTTGGACGTAAATAGCTACGATGAAAAACACGACACGTTAGTACTCGGACAGTTAGATATATGTGGCGGACACGCAGGACGAGGTGATGACTACCATTATCATGTATCGCCAACGTGTATGATTGACACAATGAAAAACCAAACAAGCGATGGCATTATTGGTTGGGCTTACGATGGTTACCCGCTGTATGGCAGTAAAAACCCAGACGGCAGTGCAATTGCCAAAGGTGACCTTGATGTATGTAACGGGCAAGCCGACGACACATTTGGCTATCGCTACCAAACATCAGCTACGCCGCCGTATATTATTCAGTGCTTAGTTGGTGAAGTAGATACCGCAAAATTACCAAGAGTTGCACCACTTAGTGGCGATACTCAAGGTATAAGAGCCGACTTGCGCCCGCCACAAGGAGGCGTTGAAAACCTAACGCACACAATCTCTGAAAACGGCAGCCGTACAATGAGCTACTCATACAAAGGCGAGAACTACTTTACTACCTACAGCCCTGAATCACAGGGAAAATACTGCTATAGCTTTAAACAAAAAACCATCAGTAATGGTGGCAAAGTTCAAACAGGTACATTTTGTAGAGGTCCGCAACCAAATCACCTTACTCCAACAGTCACTGAGCAAAATACAAATCCTGCCATTACGGGCAAGCATAACTTAAAGCTAGAAGCATGGGCTGATAACTGGTTTACAGCCTACATAGGCGAGCAGTTACTTGTTGAAGATTCTGTACCTATAACCACAGAGCGTTCATTTAATGCACAAAGCATTACGTTTTCTGCAAACTACCCTATTGAGCTTAATTTAATAATTAAAGACTTTAAACAAAACGACACAGGGCTTGAATACATCGGTGCTAAAAATCAACAAATGGGTGATGGCGGTTTTATTATGCAACTTACCGACACCGATACAAATAAAGTAGTTGCGGTAAGCAATAAAAGCTTTAAATGCGAAATACTTCACAAAGCGCCACTTAACAAATTATGCGAAAGCGAATCAAACCCAGTCGCGGGCGAAGGCGTTTGTACATTTATGTCAAAAGAAGCGCCAACTAACTGGCTACAAAGTAACTTTGATAACGCAAACTGGGCTAATGCAGTAGAGCACAACTTTGCCGATGTAGGACCAAAAGACGGTTACGACGATATTAACTGGGATAAAAACGCAAAATTCATATGGGGCGAAGACTTAGAAACCGACAACACCCTTATTTGTAAAGCAACTATTGAGCAACCTCAATAAACAAAAGGTCAACCGCCTCAATAAAAGGTAGTAATTATGTATTTTTTAAAAAAATTAAAATGGCTAATGCTCGCGTGTATTTTAACAAGTATGAGCGCTCAAGTGAGCGCCCATGTATTAAAAAACACAACAGCCCAAGTAATTTTAAGAGACGGGCAAGTTGAGGTTAAAGTATTAACTAATGCTGAGCATTTAATTTCAGCGCTGCAAAGCGAGCAAGCATGGCTTATGGGCGATATTGATAAGCTTATGCCTACAAACTTAAGTGCAGAGCAACAAGAAGAGTTTGCAAAAAGTGCACTTAAACAAAAAACGAGCTTACGTGTAAATCAGCAAGTTATCGTGTTTGAACGCGTCACTTTTACCACCAGCAATAACGAAGCGCACGACCTAGAAATTGTTTTTCAAGCGAAGTACACATTTACAACAGTAGATGAGCTTGCCATATCGTTCCCTAAAAGTTTAGGTGCAGTACACGCAAGCTTTGTAAAACCACAATATAAGTTACTGGGTGCTGGCGATACCGCAAAAATAAAGTTCTAGTCCAAATATCAACATACCTAAAAAGCTTACTTAAAAAGGATTTTAGTAAGCAACTCCCTAAATACGCTAATTGTAGGCACATAATCAATATGCAATACTGCTTGGTACGTTAACACATGATTTTTACTATTTGCCAATCAGTGAAATTAATACATAAATTCTTTTTAGCTTTTTTTATCACTAATATCGCCCTTGTTGGACTTATGTTTGTGTTTATATACATGACCTTTTCGTCAGGTTTTAACGACTTTGTTGAACAAGAAGAAACAAAGCATGTCGCAATGGTTAAGCATCAACTTATTGAGCTTTATAGCGAATTAGGCAGTTGGCAACCCATTACGCAAAACACGCAATTATGGCGCTCTATTGTAGAGCCACAAAAAAAGCTAGGCGAGCCTAAAACGAATAAACACACAAGCACCCCACCCAAACCAAATAGCAGCAATGCAACGCCCTCTTTATTGTGGGTACACTTACCTGCAGGTTCTCTTAAAACAGGGCAACGTATAAGTTTATATGATCAAAATAAAAAGGTTGTTGTTGGTAGAGCTAATTTAAACGACAACCCACATATAGAACCTATTTTATTAAACAATAACGTTATAGGCTGGATAGGTTTAGTCCCTTCAAAACTTGTGCAAAATAGCCCAGCAAAAGCATTTTTAGCAGCGCAATTTCATAACTATTTTATGATCACGTTACTCGTTATTGCGATCGCATTTATTATGGCTATTGTGTTATCTCGCCATTTAATAAAACCAATAAAGCAAATAGTAGCTGGCACCGATGAGTTAACAAAAGGAAATTTTGCCAGCAGAATAATCCCCTCTAGTAAAGATGAGCTAGGTACTCTATCCAACAATTTTAACGCCTTAGCCCACACGCTTGAGCAAAACCAACAAATGCGGTTTCAATGGGTGTCAGACACATCCCACGAATTAAGAACCCCACTTACCGTACTACGCTCGCATTTACTAGCCATACAAGATGGCCTATTTACAGCCGACACAAAGCGCATTAATTTACTCATAAACCAAGTAGATAACTTAAGTCACATTGTTGACGACCTAGCCCAACTAGCACAAACAGATAGCGTTAATTTAACCTATGACAATGCGCGCATTGATTTAATCACTATTTTTGAGCAATCAATTGAAAACTACACCGCTCGCTTTAAAGAGCGTGAATTAAATGTAGACAGCAAAAGCTTAACCAAAGCCGGTAAATGTATAATAAATGGCGATAAAGAACGCCTTGTACAATTATTTTCAAACCTGTTAGAAAATACCTGCAGATACACGCATAAAGGCGGGCAAGTAATAATACTTGCAAACAAAACACCCAATAACATTGAGCTTATTTTACAAGACTCAGCCCCAAGTGTTTTACCAAACGACTTACAAAAATTGTTTGAGCGTTTTTATCGTGTTGAAAAATCTCGAAGCCGAGAGCACGGCGGCTCGGGCTTAGGGCTTGCACTTTGCAAACAAATAGTAGAAGCACATGGTGGTCAAATATCGTTGCACAACTCACCACTCGGTGGGCTAGAAGTTAAAATAACACTGACACTTTTGGGTTAAAATAATGGCATCACAAAAAATACTTATTGTTGAAGACGAAGAAAACATTGCCGAGGTACTTATTGCCTACGCTAAGCAACAAGATTACGAAACTGAGCACTTTAATAGTGGCAAAGGTGTAGTCAGTTTTGTAAAACAAAACGCAGTAGATTTAATACTTCTTGATTTAATGCTGCCAGATGTTGATGGCATAGAGCTATGTAAGCAAATAAGAGCCTTTTCAAGTGTGCCTATTATTATGCTTACCGCAAAAAGTGAAGAAATAGACCGCTTGCAGGGTTTAGAGATCGGCGCCGATGACTACATATGCAAACCCTTCAGCCCCAAAGAAGTTATAGCACGCATAAAAGCCGTACTAAGAAGGACCAGCCAGCCTAAAACCAACATCATCAATCATAATAATTTTCAATTACACAAAGACGATTACGAAGCCCGCCTAAACGGCAAAAGCATTGGCTTTACCGCCGTCGAGTTTAAAATATTTTTATTATTTATAAGCCACGTAGGGCGTGTTTTTACCCGCGAAGATATTATTAATAACGTATACAGCGACACAACCGACATATCCGATCGAAACATAGATACACACATTAAAAATATACGAAAAAAGATTAACGACATTCAAGCAGGACTAAACCCAATAGCAGCGCTTTATAGTGTGGGTTATAAGTTTAAAGAGTAGGTATTTAGCTTGTATTTTTAAAGGACTGAATAAATCTTAGCGCCACCTAAATATCTCCTCTCAGGACGTAAAATATAATTAGATTATTTATACTGTCCAAATAAAAACTCTTTCGTAAATTTTTCGCCCTGAATAGAGTTATATGACAGAGATAACTTTAATCTTGGTAATAAATGCATGAAACGCGTAATCTCTTTTGAATGTATAGCCTTAACGACTAGAAGTTCAACATTGTCATTAGAGCTCATACACAATGGACCACCTAGAGTAAACTTTAAATTATTACTAATACCAAAAATCTCCCTTTCAAGCTCTGCTTGCGTAAGTGATTTTCCACCTAAAGAAATACTATATTGAAGATCTAATGCAGAGCCACTTCCATAGTTTTTAATACTAAATTTATAATGTAAGTTATTTTTATCGAAATATTCCATTTTTTCTATAACTGGCTGAATCAAATGCAAGTACTGTTTTTCATTATGCTTCAAACCATTTCTAGCAAAAATAAATGTTATAATCGTCGCCGAAAGGGCTATTAAATCACTTAATTTAACTTCAAACGAAAAGCCTTGCCCTACAATAAAACCAGTAATAAAAATTAGCGCTACACTGAAAATAATTGTTTTATCGTGTGCTCTCATCAAATAACCTTTAAATAAAATAATTACTTCTAGACTCTTAAATACAAAAGCGCGATATAAATCGCGCTTTTATTTTAATCACTAACCTGAACACTCATAACTAAAGATTAATAGCTGAGCAGTCGTTGGGCTTCGTTTCACTCAGCCCAACCTACGTAAATAGACTTAAAGCCCTAGGCCTGCCATAAAATCATCATCGCCATCATCTTGTTCTACTACTTTAGATGATTTTTCTTTGTCCGCTTTTTTACGTGCTTCGTTTTCAATTATGTCATCTGGGTCGAGTGCTTCTGCAATATCAAAGTCGTGTAATTTAATGAACTCTGTTTTATCCATCGCTAATTCCAAGTAAAAAATATTTTGCTTACTTGTGGTGAATGTTACGCGGCGGGCTTGCGGGCGATCCATTGTGGTATCTACCGATATTTGAACTTGCTTATTTATTGCCATCATTTTTGGCTGGTTTTGCGTAATAGAGGTATGTAACTGCTCACGCACTTTAGACGTAAAATCGCCAACAATTTGGTTCATTAACTCGCCTAGTACGTTTGATACGTCGTCTGATAAATGGCTATGCGCTATTTCATCTTCAGGCATCCCCATGTTGCGCATGTAATCGCCATAAATTTCCATCGCCGCTTGCGAAGTAAAGTTGGTAATAACAAGTCCGGTAAAACCGCCATCAAATAACACAAAACAGCCTATATCTGGTCGCATGCATGTACGCGTTATTTTTTGCACCATTGCAGAATAACTGATGTCATTACCGCTGGCCGATGAAAGTACACCTGTCACTGAATGACAAAGGGTTGCTAATATATCGTCTGTACTAATAACCTTACTTTTGCTCATTTAATCTTCTCTTTTGTACTTATTATTCATAATTCTAGTCAAGCTACTGAATTTATCACTGACTATCCAGTATAAAATGTTAAAATAGCGCCATTATTTACAAAGAGACTGCCTTCGTGACCATAAAAGACAGTATTTATGCCTCTGAGCAACAAGTAAAAGATTTTAGCTTTGACCAAAATGTAGTCGAAGTTTTTCCAGATATGATCCAGCGCTCTGTGCCTGGCTACGCCACCATTGTAAGCACTATGGGTAAACTTGCGGGTGAATACGCACAAAGTAACTCAAATCTTTATGATTTAGGCTGCTCTCTTGGCGCAGTCACGCTTAGCATGCGCCGTAACATTCGCACCGATAACTGCCATATAATAGCGGTAGATAATTCTCAAGCTATGGTTGAACGTTGTAAGGTACATTTACAAGGTTTTAAATCAGATGTGCCGGTTACTGTTACTTTGGGCGATATTAACGAGCTTGAGATTCAAAACGCATCGGTTGTGGCAATGAACTTTACACTGCAATTTATTCCACATGCGCAGCGCCAAGCCGTGCTTGAAAAAATATACGCTAATCTTAAACCAGGTGGCGTGCTACTACTTAGCGAAAAAATTAAAGCCGAAAACGAGCAATGCGATAACCTATTAATTGATTTACACCACGACTTTAAACGTCACAATGGCTACTCTGAGCTTGAAATAAGCCAAAAACGTACCGCCATCGAAAACGTTATGCGCCCAGATACACTAAGCGCTCACTTTACTCGCTTACAGGATATTGGTTTTAGCCAAACTCAAGTGTGGTATCAATGTTTTAATTTTTGCTCAATGGTAGCAATTAAATAAAGAGAGTCATCCATGTCTCAATGGTTTAACCAATTTTATGCATCTATCGCACAAAGCCCACTTAGTCACTGGCTAGAAACCCTCCCTGCTCAATTAAAACATTGGCAAAACGAGGCTAGCCATGGTGATTTGCCTAAATGGCAAAAAGTACTTAAAAACTTGCCTGAGGTGGCAACTTCCCATGTTGATATTTCTACAAAGGTAGAAATTGGCGCGCCAGGAGAGATGAGTGATGGCGAGCAAAAGCAAGCCATGCATTTATTAAAACGCATGATGCCATGGCGCAAAGGCCCATTTAGTGTGCACGGTATTGAAATAGATACAGAGTGGCGCAGTGATTGGAAGTGGGACCGCCTGCTTCCTCATATTGAACCATTAAAAGGCCGCACTGTTTTAGATATTGGTTGTGGCTCAGGGTATCATTTATGGCGTATGCGCGGTGAAGGCGCAGAGTTTGTCGTGGGTATTGACCCATCTGATTTATTTTTATGTCAGTTTCAGGCAATTAAACACTACAACCCAGATGAAAACGTACATTTACTGCCACTAGGCGTAGAAGCATTACCCGAGCTTAAAGCGTTTGATACTGTTTTTTCTATGGGCGTACTTTATCATCGTCGCTCACCTATCGACTTTTTAGCGCAGTTAAAAGCGCAGCTTCGCCCAGGCGGCGAACTCGTACTTGAAACCCTAGTAATTGAAGGCGACGAAAACACGGTATTAGTCCCAACCGACCGCTACGCTAAAATGCGCAACGTTTGGTTTATTCCAAGTACTGCAGCATTAAAACTATGGATGGAACGCGTTGGCTTTAAAGATGTGCAAATAAAAGATTGCGCTATTACCACGCTTGAAGAGCAACGCAAAACCGGCTGGATGGAAAACGAATCGTTAATCGACTTTTTAGATCCAAACGATACAAGTAAAACAATTGAAGGCTACCCTGCTCCACTTCGAGCCATATTAACCGCAAAAGCATAGCTGTTAATTTAACGCCTTTAATACTAAAAAAACGCCTACGGGCGTTTTTTTGTTTATTTAAACAACAAACAGCGGACAAGTGTCCTTGTTAATTATTTCAAAATTACATTTACGCTAGCCGCGACCTTGCAATTGTTGTAAAATACGCGCGTTTCTAAGCAACCCAAAACAACTATTTTGAGGAAAACCTGTGAGCGAACAAAAACAGTCTCTAAGCTATAAAGACGCGGGCGTAGATATCGACGCTGGTAATGCACTTGTTGAGCGTATTAAAGGCGTAGTTAAAAAAACTCGTCGTCCTGAAGTAATGGGCGGAATTGGTGGTTTTGGCGCACTTTGCGAAATTCCTGAAGGCTACAAGCAACCAGTATTAGTTGCAGGCACAGATGGCGTTGGTACTAAACTACGTTTAGCAATCGACTTAAAAAAACACGATACGGTTGGTATTGATTTAGTTGCAATGTGTGTGAACGACTTAATTGTTCAAGGTGCTGAACCCCTGTTTTTTCTAGATTACTATGCAACTGGTAAACTAGATGTAGACACAGCAGCTGACGTAGTTACAGGTATTGGCAAAGGTTGTGAAATTTCAGGTTGTGCCCTAATTGGTGGCGAAACAGCTGAAATGCCAGGTATGTATGATGGTGAAGACTACGACATGGCAGGCTTTTGTACAGGCGTTGTAGAAAAATCAAAAATTATTGATGGCACAAAAGTAGCAGCAGGCGATCAGCTTATTGCACTTGCTTCAAGCGGTCCTCATTCAAATGGCTTCTCTTTAATTCGTAAAGTACTTGAAGTGTCAAAAGCTGATACCAGCGCTGACTTTGAAGGTAAAACATTAGGCGAAACTTTACTTGAGCCTACGCGTATTTACGTAAAACCTTTACTTGAGTTATTCAAAAACGTTGACGTACATGCGCTTTCGCATATTACTGGCGGCGGTTTTTGGGAAAATATTCCACGTGTATTACCCGCTTCAGCAAAAGCTGTAGTTAAAGGTGATAGCTGGCAGTGGCCACCAATTTTTAATTGGTTACAAGAAAACGGCAACATTACTACACACGAAATGTACCGTACATTTAACTGTGGTGTAGGCATGGTTTTAGTAGTCCCTGCAGACAAACTTGAGCAAAGCTTAACAATGCTAAAAGACTTGGGCGAAAATGCATGGCACCTTGGTGAAATTCAAGATGCAGCAGCTGGCGAAGAGCAAGTTGAAATTGTAGGTGGTGCTAAGTAATGGCACCGACTCGTCTGGTAGTTTTAATCTCAGGTAGTGGCTCTAATTTACAAGCCATCATAGATGCCTGCGAACGTGGCGAGATAAACGGGCATATAGCGGCTGTTATTAGTAATAAAGCAGACGCTTATGGCCTAGAGCGTGCAAAACAAGCAGGTATTGCTACAAAAGTGCTCAGTCATAAAGATTTTGACTCGCGCGAAGCGTACGATGCGCAATTAATGAACGTTATCGACTCTTTTATGCCAAATCTAGTTGTATTAGCTGGGTTTATGCGTATTCTTACTCCTGGCTTAGTGCAAAAATATGTTGGAAAAATGTTGAACATTCATCCATCTTTGTTGCCTAAGTATCAGGGGCTGAATACCCACCAAAGAGCAATTGATGCAAAAGACGATGTTCATGGCGTAAGTGTTCACTTTGTTACTGAAGAATTAGACGGCGGTCCCGTTATTCTTCAAGCGCAAATACCTGTACTCAAGGATGATACAGCAGAAACATTAGCAAAACGCGTGCATGAGCAAGAGCATATAATTTATCCTTTGGTGGTCAAGTGGTTCAGTGAACACAGACTTACTATGGAAGCAGATTATGCAGTTCTTGACAAAAAACAACTTCCTGCACACGGCGCGCACTACCCACAATAAAAAAATAAGTGCCCTGTTGTTATGTGCGGGCGCTTTACTTCCAACTAGCCTAATTGCAGGCGAATTGACCCAGTATCAAGCTAATTACGATATTTTACGCAAAGGTAAAAATCATGGTGAGGCTGTTCGTGAGCTCAAAAAAACGGGCGACGATACTTATGAACTTACATACCACAGCAATATTGAGTGGATGATTTTCTCTGACTCTCGTGAAGAAACATCAAAGTTTACCTTTAAAGATGGCAAGGTTACCCCGCATCATTACAACATGATTCGTACAGGGACAGGCCCAGATAAAGATTACAAAATTGATTTTGATACAACAAACAAAGTAGTGACTAGCAGCGCTAGTGAATACCCACTTAAATGCGAATGGACTGATGAATTTCAGGATGCTATTTCGTACCAAGTGCAAGTGCGCGAAGGATTGAAAAAAGGCGAAACAAGCTTTTCATTCCCCCTTATAGATAAAAAAGGTAACCGCCGCGACTACAACTTTGAAGTTGTTGAAAAAGAGATGATCTCCTTACCTATCGGTAATGTAGAAGCCATTAAAGTGAAGCGTTTATACGATAACGATAAACGCCAAGCAATTGCATGGTTTGCGCCAGAAATGGATTACATGCTGGTACGTATGTGGAAAGGCGAAAAAGGTATGGAGCAGTTTGAAGTTCAAATGAATTCATTTACTGTTACTGCGCCTACAGCTGTTGCGCCTGCAACAGCACAACAACCTCAAGAAGCTAACTAAATTTAATTAAACCAAAGTTAAGTTAAGTTAGTATTTAAAATAGGTGGGCTAAATTAGCTCACCCATTTTAAACAATGCAAATTCCCCAGGCTCCATTTTTTGCCAACGTTCATCATTCGTCAAAGGCCTTGTAGCTATAACTGTTACTACATCGTTTGGTGTGGTCTCTTGTTGAAAATCAACCACCATGTCGGCATCAATCAACGTTGCTTTACCAAAAGGCGCACGGCGCGTTATGTAGTGTAAGTTATTAGTGCAATACGCTAAAACAAACACCCCATCGGTCAATAACATATTAAACACCCCTTTTTCACGCAGAGTTTGCGAAAGCTTAGCCGCGTATCTAAAAACCGACGCCATATTACTTGGACGCTTTGGGTATTTTTCGCGAATTTTATCAAGTAACCAACAAAAAGCGAGTTCGCTATCGGTGTTACCTACTGGGCGATAGTACTGCGGTTTTAAATCATGATAATTAGATAGCTGCCCGTTATGAGCGTAAGTAAGCTCGCGCCCCCATAACTCTCGCGTAAAAGGATGAGTATTTTCAAGGCATACTCGCCCGCGATTACCTTGGCGAATATGGCTAATAACCGAGACACTTTTAATGGGGTATGCTTTGACGAGCTTTGCAATTTCAGATTGATAACTCGGCTCAGGATCTTTAAAGGTTCTACAGCCTTTACCTTCGTAAAATGTAATACCCCAACCATCTTTATGTGGTCCCGTGTTTCCGCCACGCTCTAAAAGGCCTGAAAAACTAAAACAAATATCGGTAGGCACATTGGCTGACATGCCAAGTAATTCACACATTAATAAAATAACCCTTAAAAACCATACATTAAAATAAATAGCGTTATATTTGTGTATTAAGCGTACACTAATTTGCAGCCCGCTATAACGGCTATATTTACTTAAAAAGTGTCATTTTGCTATTAGATTTATTTATTTTTACGTTAACACTACTTACGGCTAATGCTTTGACTATACGATAGTTATTGAGTGTTCCTCTGTTGGGTAATTAAATATCGTATTTAAGTTACTTTCTACTACAATTTAACTTCGTTATGTACTTGAAAATTACTGTTACTAGCGCTACTCTAAGTGAGGTGGTCTGACCTCTATTAAGGAATAAAAATGACACTCATATTTACACTGGTTCTAATCGCGTTGCTTTGCACTGCGGTTTACCACAGAGCAAGTTGGAACACAGCACTTGGTGTTTCGGCTATAACTTTATTAATTGGTACCTTTGCGGGTGCTTTTGGTTTAATTAGCTGGTTGATCTTTTTGATCATCGCGGTTCCTCTTTCTGTTACTGGCCTTCGTCAGCAATATATCATCAAGCCTATTTTTGCTACGTTTAAAAAAGTAACGCCAAGCATGTCTGATACTGAAAAATCAGCTATTGATGCCGGTACGACGTGGTGGGAAGCTGACTTATTTTGCGGTAACCCAGATTGGAAAAAACTTCACCAATACCCAGTTCCTAAACTTACTATTGAAGAGCAAGCCTTTGTTGATGGCCCTGTTGAAGTAGTTTGTAGCATGTTGGACGATTGGGAAGCAACGCACGAACTAACCGACCTTCCTCAAGATGTGTGGCAGTATCTAAAAGATAATAAATTTTTTGCCATGATCATCAAAAAAGAATACGGCGGTTTAGAGTTTTCTGCATTTGCACAGTCTTGTGTACTTCAAAAACTAACAAGTAAATCAACATTACTTTCGTCAATTGTTGGTGTACCGAACTCTTTAGGCCCAGGTGAATTATTACAACACTATGGTACAAAAGAGCAAAAAGATCATTACTTACCGCGCCTAGCGAGCGGTCAAGAAATTCCATGTTTTGCATTAACTTCGCCAGAAGCGGGTTCTGATGCAAGCTCAATTCCAGACTACGGTGTGGTATGTAAAGGGCAATGGAATGGTGAGGAAGTTGTGGGTGTTAGTTTAACGTGGAATAAGCGTTACATTACACTTGCCCCAGTGGCTACCGTACTTGGTCTTGCGTTTAAGTTACAAGATCCAGATGGCCTAATTGGCGACAATAAAGAGCCAGGCATCACCTGTGCACTTATTCCAACGGACACTCCTGGAGTTGAAATTGGTCGTCGACATTTCCCGCTAAACGTACCATTTCAAAATGGTCCTACTCGCGGTAAAGATATTTTCGTACCACTTGATTATATTATTGGTGGTCCAGATATGGCTGGTCAAGGCTGGCGCATGCTGGTTGAGTGTTTATCGGTTGGTCGTGCAATTACATTGCCGTCAAATTCTGCCGGTGGCATTAAAATGATTGCCGTTGCAACGGGTGCGTATAGCCGTATTCGTCGTCAGTTCCGTTTACCTATTGGTAAAATGGAAGGTGTTGAAGAGTCACTAGCAAAACTTGCTGGTTACGCATACAGCTCTGATGCTGCGGTTAGTATGTCTACGGGTGCGGTTGATTTAGGCGAAAAGCCATCGGTAGTTTCTGCCATTATTAAATACCACCTGACAGAGCAAATGCGTGATGCAACTATTCATGCAATGGATGTACTTGGCGGTAAGGGCATCATGCTTGGGCCAAATAACTATTTAGGTCGTGGCTATCAAGGGGCACCTATTGCCATTACCGTTGAAGGTGCAAACATCTTGACCCGTAATATGATTATTTATGGTCAAGGTGCAATTCGCTGTCATCCATTTGTACTTACCGAACTAGGTGCGTGCGAAATTGAAGACCGCGAAGAAGCGCTTAACGTATTTGATAAAGCGCTAATGGGTCACATTGGTTTTACTATGTCGAATCTTGTACGTACTAAATGGCTTGCACTTACCGGCGCTCGTTTTACAAGTGTGCCGTACAACGACGAAACCGCTGAATTTTACCGTATAGCGTCACGCTTTAGTGCATCACTTGCTCTTATGTCTGACATTAGCATGGCAGTATTTGGTGGTTCACTAAAACGTAAAGAACGTATTTCAGCACGTTTAGGTGACTTACTTAGTTACTTATACTTAGTGTCTGCAACGCTTAAGCGTTACAACGACGAAGGCCGTAAAAAAGAAGATTTTGCTCTAGTAAAATGGAGTTGCCAAGATCACCTTTACCATTGCCAACGTGCACTTGCTGATTTAATTAATAACATGCCTTCGGCTCCACTACGTGCCGTGTTAAAAGTATTGTTATTCCCGTTTGGTCGCCCGGTTCGTAAACCAACTGACCAACTTGAGCATAAACTTGCGCAACTACTACAAGTACCTAGTGAAACGCGTAACCGCTTAGCAAGCTACGTATACTTAAAAAATGAGCCGCTTAACCTTGTAGGTCGTCAAGAGCAAACGCTTAAAGACATCCTAGACGTTGAGCCATTATTTGAAAGAGTATGTAAAGAGAAAGGTCTTAAACTGCCATTCTTCCAGCTTGATAAGGTAGCGCAAATGGGGCTTGAAGCAGGTATTTTAAGCCAAGCAGAAGCTGATAAACTAGCTGCTGTTGAGCAATCTCGTTTAGATGTTATTAACGTTGATGACTTCGACCCTGCTGACTTACTTGCAGGCAAAGCCGCACGTAATAGCGTTAAAAAAGAAGCTGATGCTGCTTAAGTAAGCTAAGCATTTACAGACCAAAAGCCAGCATATAACGTGCTGGCTTTTTTGTGCACAATAAAAATTTTAACAACGTGATGGAGTAGTTTAATTCGTTAGATTGTTTAAATAATTATACAGCTTGGTATAACAGGCAGCTCTGACATCTAACCAACCCTAAAAGCTCTGTATTGATTAAATACCCTTAATTCATCTAACTCCTGTAAAAACTTAAACCCTCCAAGAGCTCTACAAGTACAACACTATAAAGTTAATGACTATACCAATTAGCAATAATACTTAGAGCCTGCCTAGCAGTGTTAAAAGTCTCTGATATACGACTGCATAAATGCAGGAGATAGATCAATGCAGGATCATTTGCCGAAAACAACTAAATAACGAATTATTCCTTATTATCGACATGCTTTTCTTACATCAAAATAGATTACTTAATTAAGCGAATTGGGGTTAAACCTGGCGTTAAGTTAACTGCGGTAAAAGTTTCAAAGTTACGAAAGAAGGGATACAGCGCAATGCACAAGCACTTAACCAGAGCATCCATAGATTGATATAGGTATTGATACCGATAATAAGGCAAATTATCAGGTTCGTGCAAGGATTGTGTTTGATAGCTGATAGCTGATAGCTGATAGCTGATTGCTAATAGCTGATAGTTGATAG
>NZ_JACJDW010000048.1:0-19135 GCF_014163745.1 Pseudoalteromonas sp. SR44-2
TAGGGACGATTAACTCTTTGTTGCTCGGTTTTTACTTAGCCCACTAGTTTACTTAGCCCACTAGGTTACAAACCTCGCGCCGCGATTTAATCGCCCCTAGATTGAACAAATTTCAATCCACAAAGTTCAACACGCCCTAGAGATTCATATCATGAAATCATCTTTTTTAACTATGATAGCCGAACAAATGTATCTAAAGCGTTATGCTAAAAGTACTATTAAAGCGTACTTATACTGGATAGCTTCGTTTATTCGATTTAACTCTATGAGGCACCCAACAACGATGGGAGATAATGAGGTCGAACTTTTTTTAGCTTTTTTAAACTCGTTTATTCAACCAACAAAATGCTGCTCCTAACACTCAAACACAAGCCTTAAATGCGTTGAGCTTTTTATTTAAAGAAGTGATTAATAAGCCACTCTCATTAGGTTTTATTAAAAGCAAACGAGCAACTAATTTCACAACAAAATGCCAACGCCGTTATTAGCCCTTTTTCAAGTTTATAAACTCCTCGATTTAAAACAAAAAAGCACAGCCCACAAGCGCCATGCTTTTAATCAACCTTAATCCAGTTCGGTTTACAAACGAATGCCGCCGTCTATTTCAACCACACGGCCGGTAAAAAAGTCGTTTTCAATTATGTATTGTGCAGTATGCGCAATTTCGTCGCTTTCGCCTAAGCGCCCTACTGGCGTTACTGCAAGCATACGTTGTTTGGCTTCTGGCTTCATGGCGTCGGTCATGGCGGTACTTATTACACCTGGTGCAATAGCGCCTACACGTATACCAAATCGACCAAGTTCTTTAGCCCATGTGGTGGTAAGTGCCACTACGCCTGCTTTTGATGCCGCGTAATTTGTTTGGCCTATGTTACCTGCGCGCGCTACGCTCGACATATTAACTATAACGCCGCCTTTACCAGATTCAATCATGTGGCTTGCAGCTTCCCGCCCGGCTAAAAACACACCGGTCAGGTTTACATCAATCACTGATTGAAATTGCTCAAGAGACATTTTTTTAACGACCTTGCCATCTTTAGCCTTAATAAACATGCCGTCGCGTAAAATACCGGCGTTGTTTATAAGCACACCAATGTGGCCAAAATCGCTGTTAATGGTATTAAATACGTTTTCTACTTCGCTCTCATTTGTTACGTTTGCTGCATAACCTTTAATATTGCTAGTTACACCTTCAAGCTGCGTTAATTGCTCGCATGCTGTGTTTAATAAGTCTTGTGCCATATCTATTAAAGCAATGTTGGCACCCATAAGTGCAAACTTTTGCGCCATTGCAAAGCCTAAACCTTGTGCGCCACCGGTTATTACTACCGTGTTATTTTTAATTTCCACGCGTTGCTCCTACTTAGAAAACAGTTTAAAAATGGCACTAAAGTCATCACTACCCGCACCTTGGTGCTGTAGCATAGTGTATAAATTTTTAGCCATTGAACCCATAGGGGTTGATGAATTACTTTGCTGCGCGGCTTCCATGGCAAGGCCTAAATCTTTAGCCATTAAATCGACCATAAAGCCTGGTCTGTAATCGTTACTTGCAGGGGCTGTATCCATTACACCTGGGCAAGGGTTGTAAAGTTCGAGCGTCCAGTTACGGCCCGAACTTGCGGTCATAATGTCGCTAAGCACTTTAGGATCGAGGCCGTTGTTAATACCCATTTGCAGTGCTTCGCTGGTGCCTGCCATTAAAATGCTAAGTAACATGTTATTACATATTTTTGCTACTTGCCCTGCGCCAATATCGCCTGCATGAAATATGTTTTTACCCATATCACTAAGCACTGTATTTGCTTTATTAAACGCGGGTTTTTCGCCGCCTACAATAAAAGTAAGTGTGCCTGCGGTTGCGCCTGCAACGCCGCCCGATACCGGTGCATCTACAAAGCTTATGCCTTGCTTGCCAAGTGCACTGCCTACAATGCGTGCTGATTCTGCATCTATTGTTGAGCAATCAATTACTAATGTATTTTTGCTCAGCACGTTAATTAGGCCGCTGTCGTCGTTATTACCCAAATACAACGATTTAACATGTTTGCCCGCAGGTAACATACTAATAAGTACGTCAGCATTTGTTGCGCACTGTTTTGCATCAACTGCTGCTTTTGCGCCTTTACTTGCAAGTTCATTTACGACCGACTGGTTTAAATCGAAGACATTAACAGTATGCCCAGCTTTAATTAAGTTAGCCGCCATTGGGCCGCCCATATTACCTAAGCCGATAAAACCAATATTGAGTTTAGTCATCGTCTTTCCTTTATGTGTGTGTTGGTGTGTCTAAGCCGTTGAGTGGGTGGTTTTCGCCAAAGCGATTAGCAAAAAAGCTGTCTACTATTGTTTGTGGGACATCACTAAGTGTTTTGTACTGCCAATTAGGCGCGCCGTCTTTATCTATTAATAACGCCCTTACGCCTTCTTGAAATTCACCTACTTCGCCAGCGCGAACCGACATACCCAGTTCCATTTTAAAACACGCTAATAAGCTTTTGCCTTGGCTTATTTTTAATTGCTCACTAACGAGTGCACAACTTAGTGGGCAGCCATGTTTAAGTGATTTTTGAGCCCGTTGTAGCCATTTATCGTCAGTAGCTAGCCTTAAAATATAATCAACTTGCTCCTGCAAGGTTGTAAATTCACCCAGCTTTTGAATCGTTTTTAAATTAGCTTTTATATTGCCTTTTGGCATACGCGCCGATTGGTTGTCTAAATCGGTTAATAACTTAGTTAAACGCTCATGATTTAAGCTTGCGGTTTTGCCCCATTTAGCGGCTAAAATTTGCTCAAGCATGGCATCATATTTAGTGCTGTCGATAAAGTGATCGGCAAGCGATACAAAACGCGCGTCGTCGCAGTTAATTGATGCCGACGTTAGCCCTAAAAATAACCCGACGTTTTGTGGCATTTTATGTAAAAAGTAACTGCCGCCGACATCAGGGTATAAACCTATGGTTTGCTCTGGCATGGCAATGCGTGATGTTTCTGTAACAACGCGGTGGCTAGCACCGGCCATTAGCCCTAAACCGCCGCCCATTACTATGCCGTTACCCCAAACGAGGATTGGTTTATCAAAGGTATGAATAAGGTAATCAAGCTTGTACTCAAGCGTAAAAAATTCTTCAACTAAGCTTGTTGGTTTATCTTGCGCCATTGCATGATGAAGGCTTACAACATCGCCACCTGCACAAAATGCTTTATCGCCTGCGCCTTTTAACAACACCATTGCAATAGCATCATCGTCTTGCCAAGCTCGCAATTGCGGCTCAAGTAATTTGATCATCTCAAAATTAAGTGCATTTAACGCTTTTGGCGCATTGAGTGTAATAAGCCCAATTAAACTGCCGTTTTCTGCGGTTGCGGTTTCAAATACCACGGGCTCATCGGCGCTATTTAATAATGTTAAAGCACTCATTAGCCATTTACCCAGTTAGCGCGGCGTTTTTCTAAAAAGGCGTTTACGCCCTCTTGTTGATCTTCGGTATCAAATAAACCAACAAATAACTCGCGCTCAAGAGGCAATACACTTGCCATTGGTTGATGGCGCCCCTTTTGAATCAATGTTTTACACGCAGCAACTGAGGTGGGGCTTTGATCGGCCACTTGGTTGGCAAGTTTTAGTGCTGCCGCAAAGCTTTCACCTTGTGGTACTACTTCTTCTACTAAGCCAATTTGCAAGGCTTTATCGGCTTTTAAGCGCTCGCCGCATAAAATCATCCGTTTTGCCCAGCCTTCACCTACAAGCCATGCTAAATTTTGTGTACCACCCGCACACGGTAATAACCCTACTTTAGCCTCAGGCAATGCCATTTGTGCTTGTTCTTCAGCAATACGTATATCGCACGCAAGGGCTACCTCTAAGCCACCGCCCATTGCATAGCCGTTTATGGCTGCAACCGACACGCCTCTAAAATTAGTAAGCGCTTCAAATGCTTCACCAAATACACGCGACATATCGGCGGCTACGCCTTTATCGCCACCAGCAAATACGTTTAGGTCGGCACCTGCGCTAAAAAACTTCTCGCCTTCACCCGTCAGTACTAATGCATAAATATTTTTATTATTATTAAGCTCATTAACGGTATTTTTTAAATCAACTAGGGTGTCTTTTGTCCAGGTATTTGCTGGCGGGTTAGACATCGTTAAAATAGCAACATGACCTTCGGTTGTTAGTTCAATACTCGGATTAGATTTAGATTCTGACATACATTGCTCCTTATAAAACGTCGTTTGCAGACTCAGCTAAAATTCGGCGCGCTATAATCACACGCATAATTTCGTTAGTGCCTTCTAAAATTTGATGAACACGTACGTCACGTACATGGCGCTCAAGCGGGTATTCTTTTATGTAACCGTAACCACCATGAATTTGCAGTGCGTCGTTACACACCGTAAAGCCAACATCGGTAGCAAAGCGTTTAGCCATGGCGCAGTAAGTGGTTTTTTCAACGTCGTTATTATCAAGTTTAAATGCAGCAAGCCTTACCATTTGGCGCGCAGCTACAAGCTCGGTGTTCATATCGGCAATTTTAAATTGCAATGCTTGAAACGCAGCCAATGGCTTACCAAATTGTGTACGTTCTTTTAAATATTCACGGGCTGTATTAAGCGCCGCTTGCGCTGTACCAATTGAACATGTGGCAATGTTAATTCGACCGCCATCAAGGCCTTGCATCGCAAATTTAAAGCCTTCGCCTTCTGCGCCTAACAAGTTATGCGCAGGTATGCGTACATCTTCAAAGCTAATTAGGCGTGTAGGTTGTGCGTTCCAACCCATTTTTTCTTCAGCTTTGCCGTATTCAACGCCTTTTGCGTCGGCAGGCACTACAAATGCCGAAATACCCGCAGCGCCTTCGCCGCCTGTACGTGCCATTACAACTAATACTTCGGTTTCGCCAGCGCCCGATATAAACATTTTTGAGCCGTTAATAACGTACTCATCACCCTCAAGCACTGCTTTGGTTTTAAGTGATGCGGCGTCTGAGCCCGAGCCTGGCTCTGTTAAACAGTAAGAGGCAAGTAACTCGCCCATTACTAATTGCTCTACGTATTTGTCTTTTACGGCATCGGTACCAAAACTTGCTACCATCCAGGTGGCCATATTATGAATGGTCAACATGGCCGTTGTTGCGGTACAGCCCATAGCAAGTTGTTCAAAAATAATGCTCGAATCTAAACGAGATAAACCAAGGCCGCCTGCTTCCTCTGGCGTGTATAAACCACAAAAACCAAGCTCGCCCGCTGCTTTAATCGTGTCTTTAGGAAAAATATGTTCGCGATCCCATTTTGCGGCATGGGGCGCAAGTTCTGACTCGGCAAATTGGCGTGCTGTTTGAGCAAAGGCTTGTTGATCTTCAGATAAGTTAAAGTCCATGGTAGACCTCTTTAATTGTGTTAGTTGTGTTGTTAGTGTTTCCCGTCACAGGGATAGTTTGTGACGAGCGGCGAGGGCTTATGTGTGTTGTGTGTGAAGTAGCCTTCGCGCCCATCTTTTTTATTAATTATTCTTTTATTTACTCATTTTTTAATTACGATTATTTTAAGTTAATACTCATGTTTGGACCCGAAGCAATATCGTCTTCAAACCAACGTGATGTAATGGTTTTAGTTTCTGTGTAAAAACGAATACCTTGTTTACCGTACGTGTGTGTATCGCCATAAAACGAGCCTTTCCAACCAGTGAACGAAAAGAACGGAAGTGGCACCGGAATTGGCACATTAATACCTACTTGGCCTACTTCAATTTCGTGTTGGAATTTACGAGCCACTGCGCCGCTTGAGGTAAATAATGAGGTGCCGTTACCGTAAGGGCTGTCGTTAATAAGTGCGATTGCTTCATCAAGCGTGTCTACAAACATACACGCCAGTACAGGGCCAAATATTTCTTCTTTATATAAATCCATCTCTTTGGTTACATCGGTAAATAACGTTGGGCCAACCCAGTTACCTTGCTCATACCCTTCAACCGTAAAGTCAGAACCATCAATTAAACAGGTAGCGCCTTGCTCTTTACCACCGGCAATGAGTGATAAAATACGTGCTTTTGCTGCTTTTGATGTTTGTGGACCGTATGCTGCATTTGCATCATCCCACACGCCTGGGCGTACATTTTCAAAGCCTGCTTTTATTTCATCTACCCACTGACTTGCTTGGCTTACAAACACAGCAACCGAAATACCCATACAACGCTGGCCAGCAGCACCGACAGATGCGCCTACTAGGTTATTTACAACGTGCGATTTACTTGCATCAGGCATAATAACCATGTGGTTTTTAGCGCCAACACACGCTTGCACGCGTTTAAGATTTTGTGTGCCTTTAGAATAAATATAAGCACCTACACCACACGAGCCAACAAACGAAATAGCGCGTACTGCTTTATCTTCAAGTAAGCGGTCTACTTGTGGCTTTGTACCGTGAACAACTTGTAATACGCCTTTTGGTGCACCGGCTTCAATAAATAGCTCTGCTAAGCGCATTGGTGTAAGTGGATCTTGCTCAGACGGTTTTAAAATAAAGGTGTTACCACACACAATAGCCAGCGGGAACATCCAAAGGGGGATCATTGCAGGGAAGTTAAATGGTGTTACGCCCGCACACACGCCAAGTGGCTGCATGTAAGAATACGTATCTATTTTGCGCGCTACGTTCTCCATTGTTTCACCCATCATTAATGATGGAGCGTTAGCGGCTTGTTCTACTACTTCAATACCGCGCCAAACATCGCCTTTTGCATCTTCAAACGTTTTACCCAATTCATGGCAAATAATGGTAGCAAGCTCATCGTGATGTTCTTTTAATAGCGCAGCGTACTTCATCATAATGCGAGCACGTTCAGTAATAGGTACGTCTTTCCATGTTTTAAACGTCTCAGAAGCTGAGGCAATTGCCGCGTCCATTTCTGACTCGGTGGTACATGGCACTTGTGCAAGTACTTCTTGAGTTGCTGGGTTTATAACATCGATAAGCTCTTTTGATGCTGATTGAATAAATTCGCCATTAATAAGTAGTGGTACTTGGTGCATGATTAAATCCTAGTGTGTGAGTTGTGTGTTCTCTTTTAAAATTGGTAGCGCCGCTTTGTTAGTATTATTAGTGCAGCGCTTTTATAGTTATTCGTACAGCTTTCTTATAACCATTTAATACCTAGTTAATACGCTTCTACGGCCATAGCAACCGCTTCACCGCCACCAATACATAAAGACGCAATGCCTTTTTTAAGACCTCGGTTTTTAAGGGCATGAATAAGCGTTACTAAAATACGCGCGCCGCTTGCACCAATTGGGTGGCCAAGTGCACATGCACCGCCATTGACGTTTACTTTGCTTTCATCAAGTTTTAACTCGTTAATAGCCAGCATGGTTACCATGGCAAATGCTTCGTTAATTTCCCAAAGGTCAACGTCGTTTACAGCCCAACCTGCTTTTTCAAGCACGCTGTTCATAGCCCCTACTGGCGCTACTGTAAATTCACTTGGTTTTTGAGAATGCGTGCTATGCGCTACAATTTTACAAAGCGGTGTTAAGCCCTGCTCTTTTGCTTTTGATTCGCTCATTAATATAAGCGCTGCGCCACCATCTGAAATTGACGATGAATTAGCGGCTGTAATAGTGCCGTCTTTTTTAAAAGCAGCACGTAAGGTAGGAATTTTTTCTGGGCGGGCGTTGCCTGGTTGCTCATCAATCGATACTGTTACATCGCCTTTGCGTGTTTGCATTGTATGGGGTGCAACTTCGTTATCAAAGCTACCGTTTTGTATCGCGGCTTTAGCTTTACTTAATGAGCCTAATGCAAACGCATCCATTTGCTCGCGACCAATGCCGTATTCGTCGGCGGTGTCTTGTGCAAAACAACCCATAGCTTTATTGTCGTAAGCATCTTCAAGGCCATCGCTCATCATGTGATCTTTTATTTCACCGTGCCCCATACGCATTCCGCCACGCGCTTTTGGTATGAAGTACGGTGCGTTTGTCATGCTTTCCATGCCACCGGCAATAGCAGATTGAATAGAGCCCGCTTTAATTAAATCGTTTGCAAGCATGGCCGCTTTTAAACCAGAGCCACATACTTTGTTAATTGTTGTAGCGCCAGTGCTAAGTGCAAGGCCTGCTTTTAACATTGCTTGGCGTGCAGGTGCTTGTCCAAGGCCTGCTGGTAATACACAGCCCATAATTACTTCGTCTATTGCATCATTAGCTAAACCAGTTTGTGCAAGTGCACTTGCAATGGCGGTTGCGCCAAGCTCGGTAGACTGCGCATCACTTAACGCTCCCATAAAACCACCCATTGGGGTGCGTTTTGCTGCTACAATTACCACTGATTCTAAAGTCATAACTAACTCCATTGTATTTATATGCAAATAGTTGTTAGTATATTTGCTCTATTAATTTAGTATTCATTTATTATTTAATACCCTTACACAATACTAACGTTTACGCCAACGTCAACTAAAAACAGCTTAATTTTTAGTTTTATAAGTGTAAGGATTATTTTCCATCGGTTAGACTACACTGACAAAATAAAAATAACCCATTGAATATTAACAACATAAACCAACACTTCGCTTAAACACCCCTTTATAAATAGTTTCAAATCACACCAAGCTTTACCTTTACGTAAACTTCACTTATATTGGAGTTATTCGAATGAGGTAAATACAATCATGAAACCAGATAATCAAACAAACTTTGCAAGCTCAGCCAAAATGCCGGCCAGTAATGAACAAACATTTAGCATTAGCGAACTCGCTAAAGAATTTGACATTACAACCCGCTCTATTCGCTTTTACGAAGACCAAGGGTTAATAACGCCAGAACGTAATGGTCAAACCCGTATTTATTCAAAACGCGATAAAGTGCGTTTAAAACTAATATTACGTGGTAAGCGCCTTGGCTTTACATTGGCCGAAACCGGTCGTTTGTTTGAACTGTACGACGCAGATAAATCAAGCGCTAAGCAGTTGGTTACTATGCTTGACCTTATTTCAGAAAAAAAAGCAGACCTATCTCAACAAATGGACGACATTAAAGTTGTTCTTATGGAGTTGGTGACGGCCGAGCGCCGCTGCAGAGACACGCTTAATAAAATAGACGAGTAAGTTTATTTTTAAAATAAAAACACACTGACAACACACACGTCACACAGGAATGAATCATGAGCACTATTTCACTATATAAAGAAATGAACTTTGGCCTTGGCGAAACCGCCGATATGATCCGCGACCACGTAAACAGTTTTGCGAGTCAGGAGATTGCCCCGCTTGCTGAAAAAACGGACTTAGATAACGCCTTTCCAAATCAACTTTGGACTCAAATGGGCGAAATGGGCGTACTAGGTATGACCGTATCTGAAGAACTTGGCGGCGCCGGTTTAGGTTACTTAGAACATGTTATTGCTATGGAAGAGATTAGCCGTGCCAGTGCCTCCATAGGATTAAGCTATGGAGCGCATTCAAACTTGTGTGTAAATCAAATTAACCGTAACGGGTCACAAGCTCAAAAAGAAAAATACTTACCAAAGCTTATTAGTGGTGAGCACATTGGTGCTCTTGCAATGAGCGAGCCTAATGCAGGCTCTGACGTTGTATCGATGAAACTTAAAGCCGAAAAGAAAGGCGATAAGTACATTTTAAACGGCAACAAGATGTGGATCACCAATGGCCCCGACGCGCACACGTTAGTAATTTACGCTAAAACAGATTTAAACGCCGGCGCTAAAGGTATTACCGCGTTTATTGTTGAGAGCAACTTTCCTGGTTTTTCAACAGCGCAAAAGCTCGACAAACTGGGCATGCGCGGGTCAAACACCTGTGAGCTAGTATTTGAAAACTGCGAAGTGCCAGAGGAAAACATTTTAGGTAACTTAAACGAAGGCGTTAAAGTACTTATGAGTGGCCTTGATTACGAACGCGTAGTACTTGCAGCGGGCCCGCTTGGCATAATGCAAGCGTGTATGGACATAGTGGTGCCGTACATTCATGAGCGTAAACAGTTTGATACCCCTATTGGCCAATTTCAGTTAATTCAGGGCAAAGTAGCCGACATGTATACACAAATGAATGCTGCCCGCTCATACGTATATACGGTAGCCAAAGCGTGTGACCGTGGTGAAACAACCCGTAAAGATGCCGCTGGTGCAATTTTATACGCAGCAGAGCTTGCAACTAAAATGGCGCTAGATGCGATTCAAATTTTAGGTGGCAATGGCTACATAAACGAATACGCAACGGGCCGTCTTCTTCGTGACGCTAAATTATACGAAATTGGTGCAGGTACATCAGAAATACGCCGCATGCTTATTGGCCGCGAACTTTTCACAGAAAGCCGTTAAGGATTAAACCATGACTATTTTAAAATCGAGCGTTAATCCTCACGACCCAACGTTTGTGCAAAACCATAAAAATATGTCAGCGCTGGTGGATGATTTACGCGATAAAGTAGCAACAATTAGCCAAGGCGGAGGCGTTGCATTAAAAGAGCGCCACGAAGGCCGTGGTAAATTATTTGTTCGCGACCGTATAAGTACATTAATTGATGAAGGCTCACCGTTTTTAGAAATTTCACAATTTGCTGCCTTTGGTGTGTACGAACAAGCAATACCTTGTGCAGGCGTTGTAGCCGGTATTGGCCGTGTTAAAGGCGTTGAATGCATGATTATTGCAAACGATGCCACGGTTAAAGGCGGTACATATTTTCCGCTTACCGTTAAAAAGCATTTGCGCGCACAAGACATCGCAGAGCGCTGCCACTTACCGTGTATTTATTTGGTGGATTCCGGCGGTGCAAATCTGCCAGAGCAAGATGATGTATTTCCAGATAAGCTGCATTTTGGTCGTATTTTTTACAATCAAGCCCGTATGTCGGGTAAAGGTATTCCACAAATAGCCGTGGTAATGGGATTATGTACCGCAGGTGGTGCGTACGTACCTGCAATGGCCGATGAAAGCATTATTGTAAAAGATCAAGGCACTATATTTTTAGCAGGTCCGCCCCTTGTAAAAGCAGCAACCGGCGAAGAAGTAACAGCCGAAGAGTTAGGCGGCGCCGATGTGCACTGTAAAATTTCGGGTGTTGCCGATCACTACGCTGAAAACGATGCTCATGCGCTGTCTATTGCGCGCCAATGTATTGAGCGTATTAATTACACACGCCCTACGGCCCCTCTTCTAGATGATGTAAAACCACCCCGTTACGATATAAACGAGCTTTACGGCATTGTAGGCACCGACCTTAAAAAGCCGTTTGATGTACGCGAAGTAATAGCGCGCACAGTGGACGACTCATCATTTGATGAATTTAAACGTTACTTTGGTGAAACGCTGGTCACCGGCTTTGCCAGTATTTATGGCAATCCTGTTGGCATAGTAGCTAATAACGGTATTTTATTTAGTGAGTCGGCGCAAAAAGGCGCGCACTTTATTCAGCTGTGTGCTCAGCGCAATATTCCTTTAGTGTTTTTACAAAATATTACCGGCTTTATGGTGGGTAAAAAATACGAAGCCGAAGGTATTGCTAAGCACGGCGCTAAAATGGTGATGGCGGTTTCGTGTGCTGATGTGCCTAAATTCACTGTACTTATTGGCGGCTCTTACGGCGCAGGTAACTACGGAATGTGTGGTCGTGCATTTGAACCAACCATGATGTGGATGTGGCCTAATGCCCGTATTTCTGTAATGGGCGGCGAGCAAGCTGCGGGTGTAATGGCGCAAGTTAAACAAGATGGTTTAGCACGTAAAGGCCAAAACATGAGCGAGCAAGAAATCAGTGATTTTAAAAAGCCAATTATTGATCAATACGAAGAGCAAGGTCACCCGTATTACGCCAGTGCACGCTTGTGGGATGACGGCATTATAGATCCTGCCGACACGCGTAATGTATTAGGGCTTGCGTTAACGGCTGCGAATAACGCACCAAAACGTGATTCGAAATTTGGCGTATTTAGAATGTAACCGGAGCGCAAAATGTCAGTAACACTACAAATAACAAAATCTAATGTGGCTGTACTTGTGTTAAGTCGCCCAGAAAAAAGAAACGCATTTAACAGTGAAGTAATATACGAACTTATTCAGTGTATTGAACATGCAAATACGCTTAATATTCGAGCTTTGGTTTTAAAAACAGAAGGTAAACACTTTTCAGCCGGTGCTGATTTAGCTTGGATGAAATCGATGGCGGATAACAACTACGCCGATAACCTAGCTGATTCAATGCAATTAGCTAAATTAATGCAGGTATTGGCAAGCTCCCCGCACCCTACAATTTGCGCTGTGCAAGGTGCTGCTTTTGGTGGTGCTCTGGGCTTAATAGCCTGTTGCGATATAGCCCTTAGTAAAGACGATGCTCAATTTTGTTTAAGCGAAGTAAAGCTGGGTCTTATTCCGGCGGTTATTAGCCCGTATGTAATTAAAGCTATTGGTGAGCGCGCTGCTCGCAGGTACTTTTTAACGGCTGAAGTGTTTGATGCCCATACAGCTAAGCAACTTGGCTTAATTCATCAAGTAACCGGTAATTTAGACTGTGCGGTCGATAATATGCTGCAAACACTAATTGATAACGGACCTGTTGCAGTAAAAGCCGCAAAAGCATTAATTAACGATGTAGCAAATAAAGAAATTACCGATGAACTCATTGAGCTTACCGCTGAGCGTATTGCAAAAATTCGCGTATCTGAAGAAGGTCAAGAAGGGCTAACTGCTTTTTTTGATAAACGCTCACCCGCTTGGCAACTGTAGGATTGATTATGAACACACAACGATTACAAAAAATACTGATTGCCAATCGTGGAGAAATTGCGTGTCGAGTAATGCGCAGCGCAAAACAAATGGGCTTAACCACGGTCGCGGTTTATTCTGATGCAGACAAACATGCCCAGCACGTAAAAATGGCTGACGAGGCTTACCATATTGGTGCTGCGCCAAGTAAAGATTCGTATTTAGTAGCAGACAAAATTTTACAAGTTGCCAAAGACTGCGGCGCTGATTGTATTCACCCAGGGTATGGTTTTTTATCTGAAAACAGCGAATTTGCTAAAGCCTGCGAAGCTAACAACATTGCTTTTGTAGGACCACCAGCAAGTAGCATTGAAGCAATGGGGTCTAAAACCCGCGCTAAAGAAATAATGGCAGCTGCTAATGTGCCGTTAGTACCTGGTTATTACGGTGATAAACAAGATCCTGCTTTTTTACAAAGTGAAGCTGAAAAAATTGGCTTCCCTGTACTAATTAAAGCCGCCTTTGGTGGCGGTGGTAAAGGCATGCGCGTTGTACAAGAAGCAAAAGATTTTATGAGCGCACTACAAGGTGCGCAACGTGAAGCGATTGCCGGTTTTGGTAACGATTTAGTATTACTTGAGCGTTACGTAAACCAGCCTCGCCATGTTGAAGTGCAAGTATTTGCAGATAACTACGGTAACTGTGTTTATTTAGGCGATCGTGATTGTTCTTTGCAACGCCGTCATCAAAAAGTAATTGAAGAAGCCCCTGCTCCGGGTTTATCTGACGAACTACGCAAAGAAATGGGTGAAGCAGCTGTGCGCTGTGCACTGGCTATAAATTATAGAGGCGCAGGTACGGTTGAGTTTTTACTGTGTGGCGATGAATTTTTCTTTATGGAAATGAATACGCGCCTTCAAGTAGAACACCCAGTGACCGAAATGGTAACCGATGTAGATTTAGTCAATTGGCAAATTAATATTGCGGGTGGGCAAACACTGCCACTGACACAAAGTGATATTCAATTGCAGGGTCATAGCTTTGAAGCACGCATATACGCAGAAGATCCGGCCAACGACTTTATCCCGTGTTCGGGCACTATCGAAGCACTGCACACACCGCTTAACAGTGAATTTGTACGCATTGATACAGGCATTGCACAAGGCGACGAAATCAGCCCATTTTACGACCCGATGATTGCAAAACTGATTGTGCACGACGACAATCGCGAAAAAGCACTGAGCCGCTTACAACACGCTCTTGAGCAATTTCATTTAGCAGGTTTTAGCACTAACATTGGCTTTTTACATAATTTAGCAAGCCACCCTACCTTTAAGCAAGGTGCGCCAAGTACACACTTTATTGCAGAGCAAGGCGACTCGTTAGTTGCGGTTGATAAATCGTTATTGCAAACAAGTCAGCTTATTGGTGCTTTTGCGTATTTAGAATCGTTAACTAATACCCAAAATGCGCCAAACAGTGCAAGCCCTTGGCAACAACTAAGCGGTTTCACACTCAATGCTCCGCAAGCAATTATAATCCCTTTTGCCGATTTACAGCTAAGCGCTATAAAAACCACAGCGGGCTACAGTATTACGCATAACGAGCATGTATTTAACCTACAAGGCACATTAAATAGTGGTCTTTGCAGTGTATTTATTAACGGTGAAAAACATAGCGCGCATGTAACGACGGTAGATAATAATACTGGTGGCAATAATACAGTAGGTAATAGTGTGACGGTGATGAATAAAGCACTGCAAACTAAGCTTGAACTAGTTGATAAACATTATATTAGTTCGCACGAAAGCGAAGCACTGCCACTTGCCGCGCCGCTTAATGGCACAGTAGTTAAGCACTTAATCGACATTGGTAGCACAATTACCAAAGGCGATGCGGTTGTTATTATCGAAGCCATGAAAATGGAATACACGCTTAACGCACCACACGACGGCATTTTAAAAAGCTACTGTTTTGGTGAAGGCGAACTGGTAACGCATGGAGCCTTACTTGCTATTGTCGAGGATACAACTGAGGAAGGTGCATAATGAGTGCCTTTCCAAATAAAGTACGTATTGTTGAAGTTGGCGCGCGAGACGGCCTACAAAACGAAAAGACAGTAAGCACAGCCGATAAAGTAGCGCTTATTAACGCCCTAAGTGCTGCAGGTTTAAAAGATATTGAAGCTGGCGCGTTTGTCTCCACTAAATGGGTGCCACAAATGGCAGACTCAGCTGATGTAATATCAGCGCTAGATTTACCTGACGTAAATTTAAGTGCCCTTACACCTAACTTAAAAGGTGCACAAGCAGCGCATGCTGTTGGCATTAAAGAGTTTGCTATATTTACCGCTGCGAGTGAGTCGTTTTGTCAAAAAAACATAAACTGCTCAATAGATGAGAGTATTGAACGTTTTAGCGAAGTAATGGCGTTTGCTAAAACTAATAATATTCGCGTACGTGGTTATGTAAGCTGTGTGCTGGGTTGCCCTTATGAGGGTGAAATTAACCCGCAAGCAGTACTGAGTGTATCGCAAAAGCTGTTAGATTTAGGATGTTATGAAGTAAGCCTTGGCGATACTATTGGTGTTGGCACCGCTAAAAAAGTAACGCAATTAATCGAGTTACTTTTAACGCACATTGATAAAGCCAAGTTGGCTGTGCATTTTCATGATACATACGGCCAAGCGCTCACAAATATTTACGCAGCTTTAAGCCTAGGTATTGCAACGGTTGACGCGGCAGTTGCAGGCCTTGGTGGCTGTCCTTATGCTAAGGGTGCGTCAGGAAATGTTGCCACCGAAGATGTAGTTTACTTACTGCAAGGGCTTGGCATTGAGCATGGAATTGATTTACAAAGGTTAAGTGATGCTGGCTGGGAAATAACCAAAGCACTTGGTAAGCAACCTGTGAGCAAAGTATCTGTGGCACTACACACTAAATAACTATCTCATAAAATGATAATTCACTACTCACACAAGATAATTAACAACAAATAGCACACAATGAGGAGAGACTCATGGCCGGTTTTGATAAGGTAGTTTCTAGTTACGAAGCTGCAATGGAAGGATTAAAAGACGGCGATACCATTATTGCCGGTGGTTTTGGTTTATGTGGTATTCCTGAGGGCTTAATTAGACAAATTAAGCAGATGCAAACAAAAAACTTAACTGTAGTATCTAATAACTGTGGTGTTGATGACTTTGGTTTAGGTATTTTATTACAAGACAAACAAATTAAAAAAGTAGTTGCCTCGTACGTTGGGGAAAACGCCCTATTCGAGCAGCAGTTATTAAGTGGCGAAATTGATGTAGAGCTTACGCCTCAAGGCACACTTGCTGAAAAAATGCGAGCTGGTGGCGCGGGTATACCTGCGTTTTACACCGCAACCGGTTACGGTACTCCTGTGGCTGAAGGCAAAGACGTAAAAGAGTTTAATGGTCGCCCGTATATTTTAGAAGAGTCTATAACGGGTGAATTTGCTATTGTTAAAGCGTGGAAAGCCGATCGCTTTGGTAATTTAGTGTTTAGACACACCGCCATGAACTTTAATCCAATGGCTGCAACAGCAGGCAAAATTACCGTTGCCGAAGTAGAAGAAATTGTAGAGCCGGGTGAGCTTGAGCCAAGCCAAATTCATACCCCAGGTATTTTTGTAAATCGCGTTATTAAAGGCAGCTTTGAAAAACGCATTGAACGTGTAACAACACGAGATTAAGCAGGAGCATAATTATGGCATTATCACGTGAACAAGTTGCAATGCGCGTTGCACAAGAACTTCAAGACGGTTACTACGTAAATTTGGGCATAGGAATCCCGACACTCGTCGCAAACTATGTACCAGATGATATTGAAGTTATGTTACAGTCCGAAAATGGCCTTTTAGGCATGGGCCCGTACCCCACTAAAGCAGAGCTAGACGCCGATATGATTAACGCGGGTAAAGAAACCGTGACAGCAGCCAAAGGTGCAGCCATATTTAATAGTGCAGATAGTTTTGCCATGATACGGGGTGGTCATGTAGACTTAACCGTTCTGGGTGCATTTGAAGTTGACCAGAACGGCAATATCGCATCGTGGATGATCCCTAAAAAGCTGATTAAAGGCATGGGTGGCGCGATGGATTTAGTCGCTGGCGCGAAAAATATTATTGTTACTATGACCCATGCAAGTAAGCATGGTGACTCTAAACTATTAGAGGCCTGCTCTTTACCGCTTACTGGCGTTAATTGCGTAAAAAAAATAGTAACAGATTTAGCCGTATTAGAAGTTAAAGACGGCGCATTTCATCTATTAGAGCGTGCTCCGGGCGTATCTGTTGATGAAATCATTAGTAAAACAGCAGGTAAATTACTTGTTGACGGTGAAGTTCCAGAAATGGTTTTTTAGGCTTTAGCTTAAAATAACGCTTTACCCTGTACCGACCTCATTCCCAGTGCCAATGGCGCTGAGTTACCCAAAATCCCTCGCAAGAGGGATTTTTTTTATCTTTTGTCATTATTTTTACCGTCATTCATACATCTGTAGTAAATTTTATCTATAATACAAATATAAATTAAATGTAAGCGCTTAGATTCTTTGCACTATTTTGTGGATAGCCTGCACCCTTTTTGTGAACTAGCGCTAAATTTATTTTTAACCTACTGATATTTATACATTAAATAGTTGGTTCAAATTTTGCCTAAGTAAGGCGTCTCAATAAATTAAATAATTCTGGAAAACATGCAAACTCCTATTCGTGGCCTTCGCTCTTTTTGCTTTGCCGCAAGAAGCCTAAGTTTTAAGCATGCAGCTAATGAGCTGTACTTAACGCCGTCTGCGGTAAGCCATCAAATAAAACAACTTGAAGAACAACTTGGTATTGAGCTTTTTCAACGTAAAACGCGTTCAATTAGCTTAACCACAGCGGGTAAAAACTTTTTTGATGCTGTGTCTCCTATCATCACAATGTTAGAGGGCACCATTAACGAGTTTAGTCAGATGCAGCAAAATACAAATTTGACGATTACGCTGCCTGAATTTTTTGCCAGTGAACTACTCATGCCTAAATTAAGTGAGTGGACGTCAGAGCATCCTAATATAAACCTGCAAATGGACACGCTTAAAACACGTAAAGAATTAACGCGTCATAGCGATTTATCTATTGTATTATCCTCTGGTAAACCTACTGAAGGGTTAGCGACTGAGTTGTTTAACCTTGAGTATATTCCTGCATGTAATAAAAAATTGCTCGATCAGTGGAGGGACGATCATCGTCAAGCCCTTAACCAAGTTCCGCTAATCTTGCACAAAGCTCGCCCTTGGGCTTGGCATCAGTGGGCCGAAAAAGCAGGAATTGATGACTTTTCTCCTTCGCAGATTATTCAAATAGATAGCATGTTTGGTGTAGCGCGTGCGGCGCAGCAAGGCATGGGCATTGCACTTATCCCACTGCCTATTAGTCAAAGCTGGCTAGATGAGCAATGGCTTTATAAATTATTCGAACAGCCTTTAACAACTAAAGATAAATACTATTTAGTGCAGCACGAATCAAGCACACCTAATCACCCGCTTGATTTATTTGCGAAGTGGGTTGTAAATACGTTTAGAAAAATCCAAGAATAATCCCCTATTAGACGAGTTCAGTAATACAATCTACTCTGTGTTGTATTACTGAACTCGTCTAATACCAACCTGCATGGATGTAGGAGGTAGAGCAATGCAGGGAGCAATTGCCGAGAACAACTAGATACAAAAATTTTTGCCTAGTTCTAGCGTAATTTTCTTAACGTTAAATAGACCCCATATATAAGCAGATTGGTATAACTCCTGCAAATTTGAATAATATTTTTTTAATTAAATACATAAACTTAGCGCCACACATTAGACTAAAGTCTATAGTTTAATTTTTTTCACTCATTGGTTTCGTTTTTATCGTTTGTCGAAAATCAAGTTAAATATTAAAGTTGCTTTATCAGCTCAAAACAACTTAGTTAAATTGTTTCTTAAGAGCAATAAATGCAACCTTTAGAGTTCTAGTAACTCAAACGTAGCAGTGAAAAGAATCTTATATTGTGTGTGTAAGATGTTGTCAGTGTGAAAAAGCGGTTCAAGTTAGGTGGTGACTTGGCTTGAACTGTTTTTATTTTTGGCGCAAACCACATGGTATGCAATACAAAGCTACCAAAGCGTAGTAAGCAGAATCTTTATATTGTGTGTGAAGATGTTGTCAGTGTGAAAAAGCGGTTCAAGTTAGGTGGTGACTTGGCTTGAACTGTTTTTATTTTTGGCGCAAACCACATGGTATGTAATACAAAGCTACTAACGTGTAGTAAACAGAATCTTTATATTGTGTGTGAAGATGTTGTCAGTGTGAAAAAGCGGTTCAAGTTAGGTGGTGACTTGGCTTGAACTGTTTTTATTTTTGGCGCAAACCACATGG
>NZ_JACJDW010000049.1:0-18848 GCF_014163745.1 Pseudoalteromonas sp. SR44-2
AGTGCGTTTGCAAGCTCAACAATCTTATCTTCCCACTCTTTCTCGCCTTCTAACGCTTTAAGCGCAGAACCAGCGATTAGAGGTAAGTCATCACCTGGGAAATCGTATTCAGAAAGAAGTTCACGCACTTCCATTTCTACTAGTTCAAGTAGCTCTTCGTCATCAACCATGTCACATTTGTTCATGAACACAACGATGTAAGGAACGCCAACTTGACGAGAAAGAAGGATGTGCTCACGTGTTTGTGGCATAGGGCCATCTGTCGCAGCAACTACTAAGATCGCGCCATCCATTTGAGCAGCACCAGTGATCATGTTTTTAACATAATCGGCGTGACCAGGACAATCTACGTGTGCGTAGTGACGTGTAGGAGTATCGTATTCAACGTGAGACGTTGAAATAGTGATACCACGTTCGCGCTCTTCTGGAGCGTTGTCGATTGATGCGAAATCTTTAGCAACACCGCCGTATACTTTTGCAAGTACATTAGTGATTGCTGCAGTTAGTGTAGTTTTACCGTGGTCAACGTGGCCGATTGTACCAACGTTTACGTGCGGTTTTACGCGTTCAAACTTTTCTTTTGCCATGACGGAACCTATCAGTTTTGTGTATCTAAATTACATATGAAAATAATCCACCAAAGGTAGATTAAGTTAATCTTTTTCAAATAGTATTTTCTGACAGATAAAGGAAGTAATCAAGGAGATTCTTAGGACTGGTGCTGATAGGCAGAGTCGAACTGCCGACCTCACCCTTACCAAGGGTGCGCTCTACCAACTGAGCTATATCAGCAACACAAGAACTGGAGCGGGCAGCGGGAATCGAACCCGCATCATCAGCTTGGAAGGCTGAGGTAATAGCCATTATACGATGCCCGCATAAAAATCTGTTCTTAAACTACCTCTAACCGTCAAGAATAAAGTGGTGGAGGGAGCTGGATTCGAACCAGCGAAGGCTGAGCCGTCAGATTTACAGTCTGATCCCTTTGGCCGCTCGGGAACCCCTCCACGATAATTCTCTACTAATTCACTTCCGGTAAAAGGAAAGTGGTGCCGACTAACCGAGTCGAACGGTTGACCTACTGATTACAAGTCAGTTGCTCTACCAGCTGAGCTAAGTCGGCACTGCTTTAGTACGGGGCGAGATATTAGAGTAAGGTTTATTGGGATGCAACTATAAAATTAAAAAAAGTGTAAATTTTTAGTTTAAATGCTCAATATTCACGCGAAAACACGTTTTTTGCACTTTTTTATGTTGTTTTGCTTAGCTGGTGCCAGTAATTTAACCCCTTCATTACGAGTAATGAATCAAAAATACTTCCCTCAAATTGCTGTTGTAAAAGCAAGCCATAGCCACCAGCAAAAATTATTTGTACTTTTTGCTCTGTTTTTTTATCCGTTAAGTGCAACTTAGCTTGCTCAATTGCTCCAATGGTTGCTACTAAAGCACCATTTTTTAAACCATTAGGCGTATTTTTACCCAGTTCATTGGTAAATGGAGTTTTACCATCATCAAAAACACGTTGAGTATTTTGTGTAAGTGATGAGGTCATTAAATCAAGCCCAGGTAAAATCCAGCCACCTAAATGCAACCCTTCACTACTAAGCACATCAATTGTTGTCGCAGTCCCCGCATCAACAACAATGCATGCTGTGTTTGGATATAACGTAAATCCAGCTATAAGCGCAAGCCACCTGTCTATGCCTAAGTTAGCTACATGCTCGTAAGCGCATACAAGATCTCCAAGCGTTTTGGTTACCTTGGCTTCAAAACAAATAATATTATTGCTAGCCGCTTGCGCGAGAATATCGTTTAGTAAATCACTGCGCCCTACACATGCATAAATCACTTCGGTTATTTGCAACCAAGGCAGGTTATTTATATCTGCCGGTTGTGCTTGCTCGTAATGCCACAACACAGCTTTTAATGATGTATTTCCTACGTCGATCAATAATCTCATAATTGCGCCTTTCTAAGGGAGACTTCCCCACCGTAATAACTTTTTACTTCCCCGTCTTGGCGAATTCGTATTCCACCTTGTGCGTCAATACCTTCACATATTCCACGCCAACTTCGGTGTCCTGTGTTTAGTTCAACATATTCACCAGCAAACGCATTGAGCGAATTCCATTGCTCATACATAGCTTGCAAGCCTGTTTGACGATACTGCGCTAAACGCTGCTCTAAGTGGTGAGTAAGAGAAGCCACAAGTTGGTTTTTATCAAGCTTTTGAGTATGTTGATTTAAGTCGGTCCACGCTTGGTCTATATGCTGACTAAAGCTCTCAGGCATTTGTAAATTAATACCGATACCAATCACTAACTGACAAGGTCCTTGCGGTTGTCCATCTAATTCAACCAATACACCTGCAAGTTTTTGCTTATTTATATAAATATCGTTAGGCCACTTAAGTTCTACGTCAACTTGGTATAACGCTTTAATAGCATCATAAACAGCTAGGCCTACCGCAATTGATACGCCCATTGCAGCTTGTAAGCCGTCATCTAAACGCCAAAAATAACTGTAATACAGATTAGCGCCAAATGGGGACTGCCAAACACGGCCGCGTCTACCACGTCCTGCTTGCTGCATTTCAGCAACAATAACAGTGCCAGACTCAAGCGCTGTTTTGGCCTGTATACGGCGCATAAGCTCGCTGTTAGTCGAATCAATAATAGGGTGTACTTCTACATCGGCAGTATTTGCACCTAGCGCTTTGTAGTGCTGATCAATTTGCGTTTTATTTAAAAGGCCCACCTGACTATTCAAACAATAGCCTTTGCCAGTCACTTTAAAAATATCCAAGCCCATTTCTTGTAACGTTTTAATATGTTTACTTACCGCAGCTCGGCTAATACCTAGCTTTTCACCCAAGGCTTGGCCAGATACAAAGCCTCCTTGGTTGAGTGCATTTAAAATAGCGAGTTTGTTTCCATCAGGTGCTTTCATTACTTAGGCTCCGCGTTAATATGGCATTCGCTGCGTGCATCCATTAAACGTACTTCGTGCTCTAACTTAATGTTGTAACGCGTATAAACAACTTGCTGAATGTGTTTAATCATTTTTATTAGGTCGCTGCCTTCACTATTTCCGTGATTAACAAGTACTAGAGCTTGTTGTTGATGCACTTCTATACCAGCCTCGCGGTGCCCTTTTAAACCACTTTGATCGATTAACCAACCTGCCGCGACCTTGTGATGACTTTGCCCATATTCGTAATGAGGTAAATCGGCAAATTGCTTTAATAGTTCAGCTAACTGCTGGTTGGTTATTATAGGGTTTTTAAAAAAGCTGCCCGCATTGGCAAGTGTATATGGGTTAGGTAATTTGCTATTACGCGTTTTTATAACCTGATCGAATACAGCTTGCGGGGTGATGCTTGAGAGCTGCTGCAAAGGGCCATAACTTAATGCTGGTTGCCATTTTTTTGGGAGCGCTAAGTGTACTTGCGTGATCACCGCTTTATTTTTAAGGGCATGTTTAAATATTGAGTCTCTGTAAGCAAATTCACATTGCTCGTTATTTAATGAATGCATAGTTTTAGTGGTTATATCAAAGTACTCTACCAACTCAACAAATTTAGCTATCTCAACGCCATAAGCACCAATATTTTGTACCGGCGATGCGCCAACAGTGCCCGGTATAAGTGCTAGATTTTCAAGCCCTGGTATATTTTTCTCTAATAAATAGCTAACTAGTTGATGCCAGTTTTCGCCTGCGGCAATACTTATTAGTGTGTCGTTCTCGCGCTCGGTAATTTTAATACCTTTTAAAGCTATTTTTATAACCGTACCCATGTAGTCATTTAAAAATACGGTATTACTGCCCTCGCCCAGCAAACAAAACGGTGCACTAAAATTTTGCGTTTTAAGTTGCTCAAGCTGAGTAATTTCAACAAAATTTTGGCATTGGCTGTTTAATGCGAATGTATGTAAGGAGTGTAATGAATGCGCCACAAAGCTCTCTAAAAATACCGGTAACTAATCGCAATAGTTTACCTCATCGTCGCAAATGTGGCACTAGATTGTAAAAATCACTCAACCCGCCGTGTCAATCGTGATATAAAACCAGCACTTTTTTATTTGTGTTCAGAGTAATGATGAAAATTAAACCTCTTTTTTTAAGCCTCGCTATGGCGGGTATGTGTTCGCAAGCAATGGCTAATGCGATTGACCAAAACTCGTATGCTAACCTTGATGATGTTGTTACTACTCACTTAAACCTTGATTTAGATGTCGATTTTGCCGACAAGCAATTAGAAGGTTTTGTAGAGCATACTCTTCAGTGGAACAACAGCAAAAGTAGAACTCTCGTACTTGATACCCGCGACTTAGACATTGATAAAGTAATGTACAAAGATCAAAGCGGTAACTGGAAAAAAGCTACTTTTGATTTAGCTAAGCGAGATGACGTTAAAGGTTCAAAGCTTACTATTGTGTTTAAAAACCAAGCTGAAGTAGTTCGTATTTATTACAACAGTCGCCCAGAAGCTTCAGGCCTGCAATGGTTAACACCAGAGCAAACGGCAAGTAAAACGCATCCATTTATGTACAGCCAATCGCAAGCAATTCATGCACGTAGTTGGATCCCAGTGCAAGATACACCCGCAATGCGTGTAACTTACTCTGCACGAATTCATACACCAAAAGATATACGTGCTGTAATGAGTGCAGATAACAAAGATGCGCTTTATAAAGATGGCGACTACATTTTTGATATGCCACAAGCAATTTCACCTTACCTAATTGCTATTGGCGCAGGTAACTTAGAATTTAAAGCAATGTCGCATCAAACAGGCATATTTGCTGAACCGACAATTTTAGATGCCTCAGTTGCTGAATTTGACGACACCCAAGCCATGATCGATAAAACAAACGCGATGTACGGCGAATATGCATGGGGTCGCTACGACTTATTAATGCTACCACCAAGTTTTCCGTTTGGTGGCATGGAAAACCCACGCTTATCATTTATTACTCCAACGGTTGTTGCCGGTGATAAAAGCTTAGTTAACCTTATTGCTCATGAGCTTGCTCATTCTTGGTCAGGTAACTTAGTAACTAACGCAACGTGGGAAGATTTATGGTTAAACGAAGGTTTTACCTCGTACGTTGAAAACCGCATTATGGAAGAAGTATTTGGCCGTGACCGTGCGGTTATGGAACAAGCACTTGATTCAGCGTCTTTACGCGCACAACTTAAAACAATTGATGCACCAGATACACGCCTTAATTTAAAACTTAACGGCCGCGACCCAGACGATGCATTCAGTTCAGTGCCTTACACTAAAGGTCAATTATTTTTAATTTACCTAGAAAACAAATATGGTCGCGATAAGTTTGACCCGTTTGTAAAAGCGTACTTTAAAGAGTTTTCGTTTAAATCACTTACTACCGCGCAATTTGTTACTTACTTAAAAGCTAACTTAATTGAAAAGTATCCTGGTGTTGTAAGCATGGATAAAGTAAACGAATGGATTTTTGAACCTGGATTACCAAATGATGCGCCAAACCCTACTTCTGATGCATTTGATAAAGTAGATACTGCAACAGCAGCATGGCTAAAAGGCGACACAACTGCAGCTCAACTGCCAACAGCTGATTGGTCTGTGCATGAGTGGCTACACTTTTTAAATAACTTACCACGTGATTTAAGCCAAGAGCACATGGTAGAGCTTGACTCAGAATTTAACCTAACACAGTCAACTAATGCTGAACGTGCATTTGCTTGGTTTATGCTAGCAGTAGGAAATGGTTATCAACCAATTTACCCTGCACTTGATAAGCACTTATCAGGCATTGGCCGTCGTAAGTTAATTGTACCGTTATATAAATCACTCATCACTAACGGTAAAAAAGAGTGGGCACAAAGCGTGTACTTAAAAGCACGCCCTGGGTATCACCCTCTTGCACAAGGTACTATTGACGCATTATTTGAATAAATAGCGTTAACTAGAAACTAAAAAGGGCCAAATTTGGCCCTTTTGTTTTGCTATTTTTCTACTTTGTCACTTTTTCTAAAAAAGCCTTACGCTCTTCAGTTGTGGCTTGTTGCCACCAAAAATCAAGCATTTGCGGCGCACTTGGCATGCCTTTACCTGTAATGGGTGCTATCGGCTTTATTGGCTGACTAGGACGAGAAGGTCCTGCAGGCATTGTATTTTGCATTACCGGTTTATTGCTTACTAGCTGCGTGTTAGAAATAACACTTAAAGGCTTAGCAACAGCGCTACTTTTTGCTTTTAAACTAACTTGTGGTGCTTCTGCAAATACTTTTGCAGATACTGCATTTTCAGCACGATTAAACACTAAGGTATAATCTTTACCTGCTTCAACAGTTACACTTACCCAAAATGGTTCCGACTCCACAACTTCATGCGTGTCATAATCATCTTCATATAAATCGGTATATTTTAGCCTAAGCTGGTAAGTTCCTGGCGCAAGCTCTACATCATCAATACGGCTAAACAAAGAGCTTTCTAGCATTTTATCGCCCACTTGTAGTGGTACAATTTCTTCTGGAAAGTGAATGTTTTCAGCATTAGCCGAAAAACTAAGTAGTAATGCAACTGCACTACTTATTAAAATTGGTTTAAGCATATTAACTCCTTTATTTGATTTCAGTTTGACACTGCTTTGAAAGTTTGTCATTAGTGAGCTTAAAATTCATAACACTTAATTAGGAACACACTATGAGCCAAGAGACTATTTTTACCAAAATAATTAATCGTGAAATTCCGGCCGACATTGTCTACGAAGATGAAGACACCCTCGCATTTAAAGATATAAACCCACAAGCACCATTTCACGTGTTAATTATTCCAAAAAAAGCAATTGCTACTATAAATGATATAAACCCTGAAAACTCACATTTAGTAGGCAATTTATACGTTGTTGCGGCAAAATTAGCTAAGCAACACAATTTTGCTGAGGACGGATACCGCGTAGTCATGAACTGTAACGAACATGGTGGACAAACCGTTTATCACATACATTTACATATGCTTGGCGGTAAAGAAATGGGATGGCCACCTTACCAAAATGTAAAAAAAGTAAATTAATTAAAGATTTTTATCTAACTATTCTGCTCAACCAACTAATTACAAATGTTATGATTTTTCATGGTTATAAAGAATAAATAGTTACTTATTTGCAACATTTTATGTTTAAATAATCGTAAAATCGTATTTGTTATTGAGTGCTTCAGCGACTTTCTAATACAAAAGGTGCGGAAGTCGTGATAAACTTAAACAGTCAGCTTTATAAAAGAGTATAAAAACATGAGCAGTTCAGCCTTTTTGTTATTAGATCAAGAGCCAATTAACACTATTGGTATTAACGTTTTAGAACCTTTGTTAAAAACGCAAGGCCTTGACGTAACCACGGGTACTAATATTTTAGATATACCTGAAGGGACTCGACTTTTGTTTATCGAAACATCTAGCAAGGATGCATGGGGAAAACTAAAAGAACAACTAGTAAACCTACGTATTAAATGCGATATCATATTATTTAATCTAGACGAAAACCCTGAGCTTGCTAATCGTGCATTGTTGAGCGGTATTCGTGGCGTATTTTACACAACAGATAACGCCGATGTATTGATGAAAGGTATTCGCTTACTACTTGAAGATCAGCTTTGGTACCGTCGCGATATTATGTGTAATGCATTAAATCGTATGCTGCAATTTAATAAAGATGCGCTGCATAAACTAACCGAAGGCGATATTGAGCCTGTTAAACTTACTAAGCGAGAAAAAGCAATAATCTCACTAATGAGTAAAGGTTCGAAGAATAAAGAAATCGCAGAAGATTTAAGTATCAGTCCACACACAGTTAAAACACATTTATATAGCGCATTTAGAAAAACTAAATGTCGTAACCGTATTGAGCTCCTATCTTGGGCACAACAAAATATCCCTGATGAAATTCGTTAATCATATATTTAGTTTAAAATTAAAAACAGACACTTAGGTGTCTGTTTTTGTATGTGTTACACACTTATTGAATACCAATTTGCTTGCCTAAGTGATCTGTTTTGATAATTGGTATAAGTGTATACTTTTGATAATCTTAGTTTAAAACTACTTTGCTGGAATATTAATGCTCGACTCTTTCACTCTTTATTTTGCCAGCATCGCCATCATGGTTGTAATGACCTTACTTAACTTTTTAACATGGCGAACGAACAAACAAATATCGGGCACGCTGCTATACATTTTCTATCCCATATTGCTATTAGGCTCTGTTATTGGTTTTACGCTTGTTGGTGATACACATAACTTAGTAATTATTAGCGCTGCCAGTAGCATGATGTTTGCCGCATCAATAGTGCATTGTTTATCGCTCAGTCAGTTTTTAAATTATCACGGCATTGGTTTTAAATTACTTTGCTCAGTGACCGCTTTTTGCACTGTAATGCTTGGCTATTACACCTTTTTTGACCCATCTTTACACGAAAGAGTGATTGCATCCGATATACAGCACATAGCAGAAGCCGGTTTTTTACTCTTTATATTTATTAAGTACGCGCGCAAACCCTATCCTAATGGCAGCATTGTATACATAACCATTTTAACGCTTGTTGCTTTGAGCTTTATTGGCCGCTCGTTATTTATGAATAACATTGAACAAAAAAATCTTTTAGTAAACGGCTGGTTTAGCTCTTTATTATTTTTAAACGGGGTAATTGCGCCCATGTTTTATGCTGCAGGTATGGCCTTATTATGTAATGAGCGCAGAGAGCAGCACCTCAATAAACTCGCCGATAAAGCACAAAAAGACTTAGAAATACGCGGGCTCTTTTTATCAACAATAAGCCACGAAATTCGCACCCCACTAAACGGTATTTTAGGCAGCGCCCAACTTGTTATGAACCAAACAAGTGATACCCGCAATAAAGCCTATTGCGAGGCAATTATAAATTCTGCCGAATCACTTAATTTATTGGTAGATAAGGTCCTTGATTACGCGAGCCTAGATCAAAGTGACGAAGCGCTTTACGAAGAAGATGTAGAATTTAAAACATGGCTTAATAATTTATGTTTATTACTAAGCCCAATGGCCGAGCAAAAGCAGCTAAAATTTGAGCTTATCTATAATATTCCTGAGCAAGCCTGTTATTACTGCGACCAACAAAAACTTAGACAAATAATTATTAATTTAGTCGGTAACGCTATTAAATTTACAGATCACGGAACCGTTAAAATTCAGGTTGATTTAGTATTAGAAAAACAACTTGAGCACACGATAAAAATTAGTGTCAAAGATTCAGGACCAGGTATAGAAAATGATGAGATAGCCTACTTAACAGAACCTTATGTACAAAGTAGCGCAGGAAAAGAAAAAGGCGGAACCGGCCTTGGTTTAGCTATTACTAGCCGCCTGCTTGAAAAGCTCAGTAGCCGACTCGAAATAGCCAGCCAGCTTGGTACTGGTAGTGTATTTAGCTTTACAGTTACTTTTACTTTAGGTGAATTAAGCCTTGTAGAGCAGCGCCATCAAACTAAAGATTACTTAACAGGTCTTGATGTATTACTGGTTGAAGATTTAGATTTAAATCAAAAAATTGCTATAGAATTTATGGCCGACGATGAACACAAAATTAAGCTCGCAAAAGATGGAAAAAGCGCCATAGAGCTCATGCAAGCTCACCACTTCGATGTTGTTTTGCTTGATATGAACCTACCTGATTTAACAGGCCAAGAAGTACTTAAACGACTAAAACGCATAGATCATAAAAATCAACGAACGCCAGTACTCGCATTTACTGCAAGCCTTAGCCCTGACGAAGTAAAAGAGTATTTAGAATTAGGAATAAAAGACATTGTAGGCAAGCCTATTAAGCATAAAAAGCTTCGCCAAGCACTTAGCGACTCTCAATCTAATCAAACTGCGAGTATTGCAGTAGAACTTATTGATACCTTGTATGACAAAACAGCGGCCGAAACACTCACCAGCTCATTTAGTGAAGATGAAGTGTCTTCAATTTATAATGAATTTGTGCTTTCAGCGCGTAACAAGCTAATTCGCTGTCAAAAGCTTATTGACCAGCAACCAGAGCAATGCATTAAGCTTTTACATCGCCAAGCAAGTACCGCTCTGCAACTTGGTTTTAATCGCTATGGTATTGAGCTTAAAAAAATAGAGCGCCGTTTACTCGATAAAAAGCCACATAACGATATGCTTGATGAAGCGCTAGATCTGTGGCAACGCAGCTTAGAGCAATATTTAAAGTTTGTGCGAGGACAGTTAGAGTGAAATTAAAAAAGCGTTTAAGTTTTTTAAATTTTATTTTAGGTTAATCAAACCTCGCAACCTCTTCAAAGCTAAGCCCAGTAAAGCCATGGGCTTGCAAGGCACAAAATAGGTTTAAAGTAATATCTTTATCATTTACACGAGAGTCAAAAACGTAAGTGCCTTCAAATCGGTCTTCTGGCATTTTAAATATGCAGCTATGCTTTGGTAGTTTTTCTTTTTTGAACACCGCTTTTTGTAATCCGATATTTAAACTTGGCAGCATAAAAGTACTCATCTCAACATTTAATATACCCTCTATTTTTCGAGTGACATTATAAAAGTACCAATTATCATCACCGACATGGAAAGGCAGTAACTCTCCCGAATCTTCAAAAATATCTGCCAATTCATTTGCTACATGATCCCTTATAGCAAGACCCTGTAAATTTATTGCTGTCATATCACCTATCGGCGTCTCTTTTTCATTATTATAATGGGCACTAAAATTTATCAGTGTAGACTCTTTTGTAGAAGTATTAGGTTTCCATAACTCAGATTCACATAAAGTTTCATCATCAGGAAATATGACTCGATAATGATTCACGTCAGGTGTGATTTTATAAATGACTTTACTCATTAATATTGAAACGTCCTTTTTGGCATGAATTTTATTTTTAACCCCTTCCATATTTATCATCAAATCGCTCTATATCGCTTTCATCAAGTACAGTACCGGTTTGCACTTCAATGACAATTAACCGCTCTTTTTGATTATTAGCCAAGCTATGAATTTGCTTAGCCGCGATATAACACGATTGGTCGTGCGTTAGCGTATACGCTTGCTTATCAATACATACATTTGCAATACCCGAAACCACAACCCAATGTTCAGCACGATGCTGATGGCGCTGCGTCGAAAGCTTAGCACCGCTGTTAACAGTAATTTTTTTAACTTTAAAGCCAGTGCCTTCAACCAAAGTACGGTAATTCCCCCATGGGCGAAAAACCACTTGATGATGATTAAGTTTATCGGTCTGTGTTGTAGCAATTTTCTTAAGCAACAAAGGCAAAGAATCTAGCTCATTTTGGTTTGCAATTAACGTGGCATCATGAGTATGAATAATTGCTAAATTGCTTACTCCAAGCGTGGCAATAGTGTGCTCAGCCTCGTTAATAACTAAGTTATTAGTGCTTTTTTGAGCCATATAATTAGCATTTAAGCTATTACCGTTTTCATCTTTTTTTGTAAGCGCATCAAGGGATGAAAAACTACCTACATCACTCCATTTTAAATCAACAGGCATAACAACTACGTTATTACTGCGCTCTAAAATGGCGTAATCAATTGAATCGCTTGGGCAGTGCTCAAGCGCACTATTGCTTGGGCGGGTAAACCCTAAATCTTTGGTGAATTGCGCCGCTGCAGCGACACTCGTTGCTATTTTTGGCGCAAACCGTTCTAGCTCTTTTAAATAAGCCGCAGGGGTAAATAAAAACATGCCGCTATTCCAGCTATAACCACCTTGGGTTAAATAACAGTTCGCTGTATCTACGTCAGGCTTTTCTTTAAATTGTGCAACATCGTAACAACCTGTACCGGCAATAACTGCGCCTTGTTTTATATAACCATAGCCAGTATGAGGCTCTGTAGGAGTAATCGAAAACGTCACTAGCTTTCCTTGCTCGGCAAGTTTTACAGCTTCAGGGAGCTTAGCCGTTAATACATCAAAGTTTTTAATATGATGATCGGCAGGCATCACTAATAGCGGGCCGGTAATCCCATTTTGCAGTGCATAGTGGGCGGCTAATGCGATGGCAGGCGCGGTATTTTTACCTGTGGGTTCGAGTAATAATGCAGTAGGAGTTGAGCTTTCAACTTGCTCGGCGGCAATAAATCGGTGCTGCTCATTACACACTAAAATAGCATTATCAAACAACTCATTAGAAACACGCGCCAACGTACTTTGCAGCAATGACGTGCTTTCATTTAGTAGCGGTAAAAATTGTTTCGGCATTGCTTGGCGAGAAAGCGGCCACAAGCGAGAGCCTATGCCTCCAGCTAAAATTACAGGAGTGATTAAAGTATTCATAACGTAAATTAGCCGCCAACAAAAAATATCAGCGACTATTTTAACACCTTATTGGCTCTTAGCTAAATTAACGTGTTTATATTAATGTAAAAGAGTCTGCATCTAAATAGGCAGGAAACGCTGCTTTAAACTCATCCAGTGGCGCTTTTTCAAGCGTGATAGTAACTAGTTGCTCAGTGTTATCTTGCGCTTTAGTTAACGCATCGCCTTTGAAGTCGTATACTGCCGTACCGCCATTGTGCGCCACACCATTACCGTCGTCACCCACACGATTAACACCTACTACGTAACACAGGTTTTCCATTGCACGCGCCATAAGTAACGTATCCCAAATATGGCGGCGTACAGCAGGCCAATTTGCTACGTTTATCATTACATCGTAGTCGTTATTATTACGTTGAAATACCGGAAAGCGCAGGTCATAGCATACTTGCGGTAATAGTTTAAAACCATTGATTTCAAAAACTTTGCGCGCTTGCCCTGCTACAACATAATCGCCCTCGCTGCCTAAGCGAAATAAATGGCGCTTATCGTAATAACTCACCTCACCATCGGGTTTTACCCAATAAAACCGATTCGCTTTTTTATCGCCTTGTGCAACAAGTACCGAACCGGCAATAACCGCATTATGTTTATGAGCCTGTGCCTTTAACCACGTCAGTACTTTACCGTTTTCAGGCTCTGCACAATCTAAATTAATGGCAAAGCCAGTCGAGAATGTTTCGGGCAGTAAAATAAGATCGGGCTGATGCGTAATTGCTTCAAGCTGCTTATTAAACATGGCTAAATTAGCATCTTTATCAAGCCAATAAAGCGAGCTTTGCAATGCTGTAATGGTTAAAGTTGACATAATATTTGCGCAGCCTCTATGAGAGTGTTGTCGTTTTTAGCAAAGCATAAACGAATTACTTTGTCGGTTGGTGGATTTTGATAAAAAACACTTAACGGAATAGCCGCAACACCGGCTTGCTCAACTAACCAATGGCAAAATTCAACATCGTTTAAATCCGATACATCGCTGTAATCTAACAATAAAAAGTAAGTGCCTTGGCTAGGTAGAATTTTAAAACGGCTGTTACTTAAATGACTCGCTAATAAGTCGCGTTTTTGCTGATAAAACCCGCTTAGCTCATCTATATGCTCACCTTGCTGCTCGAGCATATCGGCAAGCGCATGCTGTGCGGGGGTAAAACTTGAAAACGTAACGTACTGATGAATTTTTCTAAATTCGACAGCTAAATCAGCAGGTGCAATACAGTAACCCATTTTCCAGCCCGTGCTGTGAAACGTTTTACCAAAACTCGATACAACAAAGCTTTTGGCAAATAATTCATCATCGCGTAATACGCTTAAATGCGGTTGTTCATCAAATGTAATGTGCTCATATACCTCATCGCTTATTACATACAAATTGTGAGTACCAACTAACTCTTTAAGCGCTTTTATATCTTGTGGCTGTAATATTTTACCGCTTGGGTTATGAGGCGTATTAATAATAATTGCACGGGTATTTTTAGTAATAGCTTGGCTTACTACTTGCCAATCAATAGTGTAATTTGGCGCACTTAAAGCAATGTGTACCGACTTTCCACCAGCGAGTTCAATTGCCGGTTGGTAAGAGTCATATGCAGGGTCAAATACAATCACTTCATCATTTGGGCGTACAATTGTTTGAATAGCCACAAACAATGCCTCTGTTGCACCCGAGGTAACAGTCACTTGATCAGCCGCGTTTATATCAGCTGCATATTTGCGCTTTGCTAAATCAGCAATTTGTTGCTGTAATCGTGGTACACCACTTGAAGGTGAATATTGATTAACGCCCTGCTGCACATAATAATTTAACTGCGTTTTTAAAAGATCAGGAGCATCAAACTCAGGAAAGCCTTGAGAGAGATTAATTGCCGAAAACTCATTAGCCAACCCACTCATTTGGCTAAATATACTAACGCCTAAATTTGGTAATTTACTTTCAAACACGTAATGCCCTTAATGATGGTTTTGCGCTTAAAGCGATGCTATCATTGCTTAAAACAGAAGTATAGCCGTCTAAAAATAATTAACTTTACGCTCATTAGTGAGGAATGTATGCAAAACAATACCGCTATTTCACAACTTATTGAAGCCGGAAAATGGGTTAGCCAAAAAGGCTGGGTACCCGCAACAGGCGGAAACTTTTCAGCTCGTACTAGCACTGGCTTTGTTGTTACAGCAAGTGGGCACGATAAAGGCTCACTGACACAAGAGCATTTTTTGCAATTAGATCACCAAGGCGAGCGCCTAGCAGGAGCTGTAAAACCATCGGCAGAAACACAGTTACACCTAAGTTTGTATCAGCTTATACCTGATGCGCAGTGTGTTTTGCATACTCACTCTGTAGCCGCTACCGTACTGTCGCAAATTACCCAAGGGCATCAGCTTGATTTAACAGGCTATGAAATGCAAAAAGCACTGAGCGGCTTTACTTCGCATTTAGAAACGCTGAGCATTCCTATTTTCGATAACGATCAAGATATTGACCGATTAAGCCTGCTGGTTAGTGACCATCATTTACATACACCTATAGAGCACGGCGTACTGATACGTGGCCATGGCTTATATGCAGTAGGACGTAATATTGATGAAGTTCGTCGCCACCTAGAAGCTTTAGAATTTTTATTTAGCTGCGAACTAGAGCGCCTAAAAATAATAGGTATTCAAGCGGGAGTAACTAAATGATTAAAGCCATTTTAACCGACATCGAAGGCACAATAACCCGTATCTCGTTTGTTAAAGAGGTGTTGTTTCCTTACGCAGCAAAACAGTTACCTACCTTTGTACGTGCCAATGCTAATAAGCCAGATGTAGCTGAGCAAATTAGTGCCGTAAAAGCGCTTATCGAAAAGCCAAACGCCGATATTGAAGAAGTCATTAGCACTTTACTTACCTGGATTGATGAAGATAAAAAAATCACTCCACTTAAGCAATTACAAGGCTTAATTTGGCAAACAGGGTATGAACACGGTGATTTTAAAGGTCATTTATACCCAGATGCATTTGATTTTTTACAAGCTCAACACAACAACGATATTACTTTATATGTGTACTCGTCAGGGTCAGTAAAAGCGCAGCAGCTACTTTTTAAATACAGTGATTATGGTGACATTCGCAGCTTGTTTACTGACTTTTTTGACACCAAAGTTGGCGCAAAACAAGAGCAAATGGCCTATAACACCATTGTGGAGCTGTTACCGTTTAAAGCAGCAGAAATACTCTTTTTAAGTGATGTAGCCGGCGAGCTTGATGCCGCGCAAGCTGCAGGCTTAAAAACACTACATTTAATTCGTGATGGGCAAGCAAGCACTAAAGCTCACCCTTATATTAATGACTTTAGCCAATTTAAATTGGAGCAATTAGTATGAGCCAATTAACAGTATATGCTGACAACGATGCAAGCAAAGCACTTGTAAGCACATCAAATGCTGATGATATTGCAAAGCAACTAGCTAAAGTAAACGTACGTTTTGAACAGTGGCAAGCAAATGCAGATATTAATGAGCACACCACCCATGAGCAAATTATTAGTGCGTACAAAAACGATATAGATCGGTTAAAAACTGAAAATGGCTATCAAACAGTAGACGTTATATCTCTAGCTAAAGGTAATCTTGGCGCATCAGAGCTGCGCAAAAAGTTTTTATTTGAACATACCCATAGTGAAGACGAAGTGCGTTTTTTTGTAAAAGGCCAAGGACTATTTTGCCTACATTTAGGCAATAAGGTTTATCAGGTACTTTGCCAACAAGGCGATTTAATTTCAGTGCCTGAACTTACCCCGCATTGGTTTGATATGGGAAGCGACCCTGAGTTTACTGCCATTCGCTTATTTAACAATACAGAGGGCTGGGTGGCAAAAAGCACTGACTCGTCTATTGCAGAGCAATTTCCGCTATTATCGTAAGTTATTCATTCACAACCTTGGTCCACACTAATAAACATAACGTGGACCAAAAATATCGCGAAGTTACTTAAGCTTTATGAGATCGCCATTTTCTACCTGACTTTGGTTATACACACCTGTATCTAACACCCACCCTGTGACCAGTTTTGCCGGCGTTATATCAAATGCAGGGTTATATACATTAGCATTGATGGGCGCCCATAAAGCCTCGCCAAAGCTACCGCTAACTCCGCGCACTTCTTGAGGATTACGTTGCTCTATTTCTATATCATCACCACACGCGGTGTTGGTATCAAGCGTGGTAATAGGCGCAACTACATAAAATGGAATGTTATGAAAATACGCAAGTACGGCTAAATTATAGGTGCCCACTTTATTGGCAAAATCACCATTGGCAGCAATACGATCAGCCCCTACTACTATTTTATCCACCTTACCTGCAGCCATTAAACTTGCCGCCATATTATCGCAAATTAATGTGTACGGTATTTCCCAGCGCTCAAGCTCAAAGGCCGTTAAGCGGCCGCCTTGTAATAATGGTCGTGTTTCATCAACCCACACATGTACGTTGCCATGTTTTTGCTGCGCTTTGTAAATAACACCCAGTGCAGTACCAATACCAGCGGTTGCAAGCGCCCCTGTATTACAATGAGTTAATATGTTGTCGCCACTATTTATAAGCTCGGCACCACGATTTGCCATTCGTTCACACAGCTCAATATCTTCAATAAACAACCGCTCAGCAGTACTAACAATACCGGCAACATAATCGCTTTGCGTTAAAGCTTTTCGCAATGCCGCCATACAATGCATTAAATTAACCGCCGTTGGACGAGTGGCTTCTAGTTCATTGATTGCTTTTTCAAGCTCACTTTTCACTACCCCTTGCTCAGCTAAATACGCCACTAACAAGCTCGCGCCTAAACCAATAAGTGGGGCTCCACGCACTTTTAAGTTAATGATCAGCTCTTTCATGGTTTCTACATCATGGCACTGATGCCATACCTGCTGGTGAGGTAGTAAATATTGGTCGAGCACACTAAGCGACCCGTTTTCATATTTTAAACTGCTTGCGATTAAGTTTTGCATAATGCTTAAGGTATTAAAAATGCGTAACGTTATTTTACACCACTTTGAATAACTCTCAAGTTAGACTTGTAGACATCTAAACATTTAAAAGTATAGAATGCTTAAAAGCTGATTTTGAGATTTAAACCATGACTAAGTATGTTGCTTTTAATGCACAGCGCGCTATCGATTACGTATCGACATTAATTGAATCTAAACAATGTAATTTTTTTGATTCCGGACAAACCTTATCGGCATATGAGTTTGGTGATGGCAATCTTAATTTAGTATTTAGAATTACTGATGAGCAAAACAATAGTGTTATTTTAAAGCAAGCTCTGCCTTACGCGCGTTGCGTGGGTGAGTCGTGGCCATTAACACTTGATAGAGCCCGTATAGAAGCGCAAGTTTTACTTAACCATGGTGCTATTTGCCCTACTTATACTGCTAATGTTTTACATTATAGTGAAATACAAGCCCTGACTATTTTAGAAGATTTAGGTAATTTACAAATATTGCGTACTGCACAAAATAATGCAGAGCAATTTCCTAAATTGGCACAGCATGTAGCTACCTACTTAAGCCACACCGGTTTTTATAACTCAGATTTTCACTTAACCGCGCAAACTAAAAAAGCGCTCGTTAGCCAATTTACTAATCCTGAGCTTTGCCAAATCACTGAAGACTTATTTTTTAGCGACCCGTACATTGGGCACGAACGCAATAACTACCCAGATCAACTACAAAGCGAAGTTGATGCAATACAAAAAAACAGCGCATTAAAGTTAGAAATAGCAAAATTAAAAGCTAATTTTTTATCTAAGCCGCAAACATTACTTCATGGTGATATGCACAGCGGTAGCATTTTTGTTGATTGTAATAATACAAAGATGATTGACCCGGAGTTTGGTTTTTTTGGTCCTGTTGGGTTCGATATTGGCTCTTTTATTGGTAATTTACTATTAAATTACTGCGCACAAGCAGGTCATATTGAAGACTTTGTAGCACGTCGCAATTACCAAACACATTTACTTAGCTGTATCGTAGACACCTATAGTTTATTTGAGCAGCAATGGCTTGAATTAATACGCACTAAAACAAAAGATGAATCATTAGCGCCAGTAGGCTATGCGCAATACTTTATGAAAAACGTATTACAAGATGCTGTTGGTTACTGTGGTGCTGAGTTAATTAGGCGCACTATTGGGCTTGCGCACGTAAGCGATATAGATAGTATTAGTGATGACAATGCGCGCCTTACAGTGCAAAAACAAACATTAGCACTAGGCGAGCAACTTATTTTAAATGCACAAACATGCAACAACAAAGAAGCATTCTTTAGTTTACTGATAAGCCAATTAAACTAAAAAGCATTAAAAAAGGCGCTATAAGCTGTCTCTTATACACAAATCCCTGCTAAGAAATTAGCGGGGATTTTTTTGAACTAAATCTCAATTTCATGATCAGATCTTCAAATCTTGTTTGAGGGCACATTATGATTAACGAACATAC